>DXFU01000091.1 GCA_019114305.1 Candidatus Hungatella pullicola
AAGGGGGAACCTGCTTCGTTTTTTTGGAAGGAAGAAGAAAAGAGAGAGAATATGCGCGAGTGGCTCAGTTGGTGGAGTACAACCTTGCCAAGGTTGGGGTCGCGGGTTCGAGTCCCGTCTCGCGCTCTATAGAATATTGGCCCGGTGGCTCAGCTGGTTAGAGCGCCGCCCTGTCACGGCGGAGGTCGTGGGTTCGAATCCCATCCGGGTCGCTTGACAAATAAATAGTTTGTATTTATGGGATCTTAGCTCAGCTGGGAGAGCATCTGCCTTACAAGCAGAGGGTCATAGGTTCGAGCCCTATAGGTCCCATTTTTGTGTCAAACTGTAAGAAAAACAGAATCTCCTGCAGAAAACAGCCTTTGACAGCGCTGTTTTTGGCAGGAGTTTTGTTGCCATTACAAATAAAATTTTATCATTTCTTTGGGACACAGCCGTATTGACAAGAGGAGAAAAAGGATGTAGAATACATCTGTATTATCTGATGAGGTTTTGATTTCACATATTTTTGTAAGTCATTATTTTCTTTATGATGATTTACAAAAATATGTGATTTTTTTATTTCATGAGATAGTTAATATTTAATTAGTTCAGGAGGTACGTTATGAATAACGGTACAGTAAAGTGGTTCAACGGAACAAAGGGTTATGGCTTCATTACCAATGATGAGACTGGAGAAGAGGTATTTGTACACTTCACAGGCATTATTGCTGACGGCTACAAAACTCTGGAAGAAGGACAGAAGGTTACTTACGATACAGCAGAGGGCAACAGAGGAATCCAGGCTGTTAATGTGCGTGTAGCTTAATCGGAAATTGAAGACAGGAAAAGGACGTCCAGCAAGAGAATCGTCGATGATTTCTTTTACTGGACGTCCTTTTTATTCTTATTGCCGCTCAGTCATCATATGGCAGGCGCCTCATAAAGAGAGCGGATGAGATAAGCGGCTGTGTCCTCCCCCAACAGGCTGATATTTAAAAGCATCTGGTGGGAGTCAATGCTTCCCCATTTTCTTCCTGTGTAGGTTTCGTAATAATTTTTCCTTCTCTTGTCGGCCGATTTAATGGCGGAGACAGCCTCTCTTTCTTTCATATGATAGCGTTCCATGATTCTTTTCTTCCTGTCTTCCATAGAAGCGCAGATAAATACGTTGATACAATCCGGATTGTCACGGAGAACGTAGTCCCCGCATCTTCCAATAATAATACAGGAACCTCTTTTGGCAAGGGTTTCGATGATAGAGGACTGGGCCAAATAGGCGGTATCATTCAGAGGAAGGCCGTAGGATTCCGGAAAGCCAGTGTTTAAAGGAAGCTGATAGGTGGCAAGAAAGGTATTCAGAGCGGATTCATCCACTTTTTCGATGCTGACAGGGGAAAGCCCCAGCTTATCTGCCGCCATTTCAACCAGTTCCCGGTCATACATGGGAATGTGAAGTTCCTGAGAAAGCCGCTGTCCCAGCTGTCGTCCGCCGCTTCCAAACTGCCGGCCAATGGTAATGATTCTGTGACTCATAAATATCCCTCCTTTGCAGGAAGATGTCCTGCTGTTTTCTGATTCCATTATACTCTAGTTTCAAGGTTTAATCCAGTAGATAGAATCATAGAATGTAGGATAAGGAGGGGATACCAATGCGGGTAAGTACAAAGCTTTTTTTGTGGGGAATTGTTGCAGCGGCGGATTTATTTTTGGGATACGGGATTTGGAAAACCTGCACTCAGTCCTGGGAAGCCTCTGCTTTGTCTGTGGAAAAACAGGTGGCAATTACCTTTGATGATGGTCCTCATTCCATTTATACAGCCAGACTTTTAGACGGACTGAGAGAGCGGGATGTAAAGGCAAGTTTTTTCCTTTTGGGACAGAATATTGCGGGAAAGGAAGCTATTGTTCAGCAAATGGAGCTGGACGGACATATGATCGGCAATCATGGTTTTTCTCACGTACAAATGAATCAGGAGTCTGTCTGTGAGGCTGTGAAGCAGGTAGAAAAAACCAATGACCTTGTAGAGGAGATTACAGGAAAACGGCCTGAGTATTTTCGCCCCCCTTTTGGGAGCTGGAGTGAAGAGATGGAATCTGAGGTTGGAATGACAGTAGCTTTGTGGAATCTGGACTCCCTGGATTGGAAGTATCAGGATACGGGGAAGGTGACCAAGGCAATATTAAAGGAAATAGAGCCAGGAGATATTATTTTAATGCATGATGTATTTCCAACCTCTGTGGAAGCCGCTCTTCAGGTCATTGACACTTTATCCAGCCAAGGCTATACTTTTGTTACAGCAGATGAACTTTTAGTGGACTGAACCCTACAGGAACGAAAGAGATATGGAAGGGGCAGCCGTAGACAGGAGAAAAAGCATGGATTTATTTGACTATATGAGACAGAACACTATGGAAAAGGAGGCTCCTTTGGCCTCCAGACTGAGACCTTCTACTCTGGAGGAGGTTGTGGGACAGCAGCATATTATTGGAAAGGATAAACTGCTCTATCGGGCCATTAAAGCAGATAAGCTGGGGTCCCTAATTTTTTACGGTCCTCCGGGAACAGGAAAGACCACATTGGCTAAGGTCATAGCCAATACCACCAGTGCCGGATTTCGTCAGATTAATGCCACAGTTGCGGGAAAAAAAGATATGGAGGAGATTGTGGCTGAGGCTAAAAATAATCTGGGTATGTATGGAAAGAAAACAATTCTGTTTGTAGATGAGATTCACCGCTTTAACAAGGGTCAGCAGGATTATCTCCTTCCATTTGTGGAAGACGGTACGTTGATTCTGATTGGAGCCACTACGGAAAATCCTTATTTTGAGGTTAACAGCGCTCTTCTTTCCCGTTCCAGAGTCTTTGAACTGAAACCGCTGGAAAAAGATGATATAAAAATTCTCATTCAAAGGGCTGTTTATGATAGGGAAAAGGGAATGGGAGCCTACGACGGAGAGATTGATGAGGAGGCTTTGGAATTCCTGGCAGATGTAGCAAACGGAGACGCAAGGGCAGCCTTAAATGCTGTAGAACTGGGAATTATGACCACGGACCGGTCTGAGGATGGAAAAATTCATATCAATCTGGCTGTAGCTCAGGAATGTATTCAGAAAAGGGCGGTCAGATACGATAAGGATGGGGACAACCATTACGATACCATTTCCGCGTTCATTAAAAGCATGAGAGGTTCAGATCCCGATGCAGCGGTATATTATCTGGCCCGTATGCTTTACGCGGGAGAAGATATTAAATTCATTGCCAGGCGAATTATGATATGCGCCGCTGAGGATGTAGGAAATGCAGATCCTCAGGCTCTTGTGGTGGCTGTTGCGGCCGCCCAGGCGGCGGAGAGAATTGGTCTTCCGGAAGCGCAGATTATTTTATCTCAGGCTGTAACTTATGTGGCCAGCGCACCGAAAAGCAATGCAGCCTGTATGGCAGTGTTTGAGGCCATGGAAGCGGTTAAGGACAAAAAAACCATGCCGGTTCCAGTTCACCTACAGGACAGTCATTATAAGGGAGCTGCCAAGCTGGGGCATGGACATGGATATCTTTATGCCCATGACTATCCCAATCATTATGTAAAGCAGCAGTATCTTCCTGATGGAATGGAAGAAATGAGTTTTTATCATCCCACAGAAAACGGCTACGAAAAAAAGATAAGAGACCATATGGAATTTTTGAAGCGATCCGTTGAGGAAGGAGAACAGGAATGAAAAAGAGGCGGATGATTGTTTTATCATTGGATGGGGTAGGAAGCAGGGACCTTCCTTTTTTGGAAACTCTGCCAGTGTTTTCTGACTTTTTACGCGAAGCTGCCGGCTGCCGACAGGTGACAAGCGTTTATCCCAGTTTAACTTACCCCGCCCATACAACGATTGTGACAGGGCGGCTGCCAGCGCAACATGGAATTATAAACAATCTGAAGCTTCAGCCAGAACGGGAACCTTCGGACTGGTTCTGGCAGAGAAAATATATCAAAGGCACAACGCTCTACGATGAAGCCGCAAAAAGGGGCTGGAAAACGGCTGCTTTCTTGTGGCCGGTTACAGGAGGGGCAAAAATCCGATGGAATATGCCGGAGGTTCTTCCAAACAGACTGTGGCAGAACCAGGTTATGGTCAGTGCCATAAACGGAAGTCCCTTGTTTCAGCTGGATTTGCTGAAACGTTTCGGACACTTAAGAGATGGAATCCGTCAGCCTCAGCTGGATGATTTTGTTTTTGAGTCTGTATTATACACTTTGGAAAAACACAGGCCGGAGCTGATACTGGTTCATTTAACAGATGCAGACAGCCAGCGCCACATTTATGGGGTAGAAAGTCATCAGGCAGAAGAAGCCTTGGTCCGCCACGGGAACAGGCTGAACAGGCTGTTAAATACACTGGACAGGCTGGGGCTGAAAGAAGAGACAGATCTGGTAATTTTGGGAGATCATTATCAGAAAGATGTGAAAACGGCTTTATATCCGAACTATTATCTGGTAAAAAAAGGATTCATTGAGATTCGAAAGGGAAAAGTTAAGCAATGGAAAATTTTGGCCAGGGATTGTGACGGCTCCTGTTACATTTATGTAAAAGATCCCTGTTTTCTTCCGGCTGCGAAGGCTTTATTTGGTCGTCTGGCAGAGAGGGAGGGCAGCGGTATTGAAAGAATATATTCCAGGGAGGAAGCAGAACAATTAGGAGCAGATCCTCAATGCGCTCTTATGCTGGAGGCAAAGAAAGGGTACTATTTTCAGAATGGGTGGCAGAAATACCAGGTGGAAAAAGGAGCCTCCGATCACCATAGAGGCGTTGTCATACAGGCAGCTACCCACGGTTATTATCCTTATGAGAAGGGATATGAGACCTTTTTTATGGCTTCCGGTCCGGACTTTAAGCCAGGTGTCCGGGCAGAGAAAATGACCCTTGCAGATGAAGGGCCTACTTTGGCGGCTGCCTTAGGTTTTTCATTAGGAAGAACAGACGGCAAAACGATGAGAGATCTTCTAAGGCTGGGCTAAAGCTTGCCATGAAATCATTTCTTTAGTACAATAGGAGGCATTGCAAAACGGAAGAACAGGAGCAGATATGGGATGAAGTACATTAAAAGCCCTCTCAATTATACAGGGGGTAAATACAAGATTTTGCAGCCTATTTTGGGAGCGTTTCCCCAGACCATTCACACCTTTGTGGATTTGTTTGCCGGCGGCTTTAATGTGGGAATTAACGTGGAGGCGGACACCATTGTCTGCAATGATCAGATTACCTATGTCATTCAGATGTTTCAGATGTTTCGGGATACTCCTTTGGAGGTATTAAAAAGGAGTATCCTTGAGATTATTGACGAGTATCAGCTGAGCCAGCATAACAAAGAGGGGTATTACGCTCTGAGAGAGCATTACAACAGAAGCAGGGATATGACAGAGCTGTTTGTGCTGGCCTGTTACTCCTTTAATCATCAGATACGTTTTAATAACAGCCATGGCTTCAATGCGCCTTTTGGTAAGAACAGAAGCTCCTATAACCCGTCTATTGAGAAGAATCTGGAAGAATTCTGCGTGGCTCTTCAGAAGAAAAATATTGTATTCTCTAATGAGGATTTTATGGAGATGGATCTGTCAGGACTGGGAGAAGGAGATCTGGTATACTGTGATCCGCCTTATCTGATTTCTACCGGTAATTATAATGACGGAAACCGTGGATTTAAGGACTGGAAGGAGGAACAGGAACAGCAGCTTCTCTCCCTTTTAGATCATTTAAACGGTCAGGGAGTTCGTTTTGCCTTGTCAAATGTCCTGCATCATAAGGGGATGTCCAACCGTCTGCTGTTGGATTGGAGCAGGAAATATCATATTTCTTATATAGATAAAAGCTATTCCAACTGCAGTTATCAGTTTAAAGACAGGGAGACAGTCACCGTAGAAGTGCTGATTACCAATTATCCCCATTCATAAAGATTACCAACACTTTACCTTAACAAATGGTGGTTTTTATGATATGATACTTTTAGTTTGACAAGGAGAATCACAGGAGGACAGAATTATGAAAGGTAAGTACATGGCATATGTGGGGTCATACTCCTACAACGGACAGGCAAAGGGCATTACTGTTTTTGACGTTGACGTAGAGAAGGGAAGATTTACCTATCGGTATGAGGAAGAGGTAAACAATTCTTCTTATCTGATTGCGTCCAGCAATGGGAAGACACTGTATTCCATCGCGGACGAGGGAGTAGTATCCTTCCGTATCCATGAAAACGGCGCAATTACCAGATTGAATACAGCCAATATAAAGGGAATGAGAGGCTGTCATCTGTCTACAGACGCAGAGGATAAATATATATTTGTATCTGGATACCATGATGGAAAGGCAACTGTGCTGAAGCTGAATTCGGACGGCAGCGTAGGTAAAATTGTGGATGGCGTGTTCCACAAAGGGCTTGGAAGCGTTGCGGAAAGAAATTTCCGGCCTCATGTCAGCTGTACCAGAAGAACACCGGACGGCAAATTTGTTATGGTGGCAGACGTGGGAATTGACCAGGTTAAGATTTACCGCTTTAATGAGAGAGATGAAAAACTGGTTCTGGTGGATGCTTTAAGATCCGAACTGGAATCCGGGCCTAAGTGCTTCCGCTTCAGCAAAGATGGGCGGTTCTTCTACCTGCTTCATGAGCTGAAGAATACCATTGATGTTTATACATATGAAACCGGAGACAGACAGCCTAAGATTGAAAAAATACAGTCTATTTCCACTACCGGCGATAACCCTATCAGTCAGCTGACCGCGGCCTGCGCCATGAGATTTTCTACGGATGAGAGGCATATGTTCTGCGGAAATGCGGGGGATAATACGGTTACTGTTTACAACAGAGATCCGGAAACAGGACTTTTAGAAACTGTGTGCTCTCTTCCGATCAGTGGAAGTTATCCTAAGGATATATGTGTATTCCCTGATGACAAGCATATCGCCTGCGTGAATAATGAAAGCGGTTCCATCACATTCTTTACTGTAAATTATGAAAAGGGACTGTTGATTATGAACGGCAAGGAAATTAAAGTGAATGAACCAAACAGCTGCGTCATTGTAAAGGTACACGACTAATCAAAAGGCCGGCCCCTGTTTTCATAGAGGCTGGCTTTTATACATAAAACACACTAGAATACACAGGAGGAAGCTATGGCCGGATCGACAATTGGAACAATATTCAGAGTGAGCACCTGGGGAGAATCCCACGGCAGAGGAGTTGGAGTAGTAATAGACGGCTGTCCGGCAGGGTTGGAACTTTCAGAGGAAGATATTCAGCGGTATCTGGACAGGAGGAAACCGGGACAGAGCCGTTTTGCCACAAAAAGACAGGAAGCAGATCAGGCCCAGATTCTGTCCGGTGTTTTTGAGGGAAAAACAACAGGAACCCCTATATCTATTTTGGTTTTGAATACAGATCAAAGATCCAGGGATTACAGCAATATTATGGATGTGTACCGCCCGGGACATGCAGATTATACTTTTGACGCAAAATACGGATTTCGGGATTACAGAGGAGGCGGCCGGTCTTCTGGAAGGGAAACCATTGCCCGGGTTGCCGCAGGCGCTGTAGCCTGTAAACTGTTGGAAAGTTTGGGAATTGAGGTAACTGCTTATACAAAATCCATCGGGCCATGGGAGATCAGCCCTGACCGTTTTGACCTGGAGGAGAGAGACAGAAACCGTTTGTATATGCCGGATGCCCAAACTGCTGCAGAGGCGGAACGCTATCTGGAAGAGAAAATGGCTCAGATGGACAGTGCCGGAGGGGTTGTGGAATGTTTCATAGACGGTTTAATGCCGGGGATCGGAGAACCTGTGTTTGATAAACTGGATTCTCTTTTGGCAAAAGCTGTGGTTTCCATTGGAGCTGTAAAAGGATTTGAAATAGGAGACGGGTTTGAAGCAGCCAAAGCCTGCGGTTCCCACAACAATGATCCTTTCCGTGTGGGTCATAGGGGACGGGTCATAAAGACATCAAACCATGCCGGCGGCGTTCTGGGAGGAATCAGCGATGGAGGCAGGATTGTATTTCGGGCTGCTTTTAAGCCTACTCCTTCTATTGCCAGAACGCAGAGCACAGTAAACCGTCAGGGTGAAAATGTGGATATCCAGATCCATGGACGTCATGATCCGGTTATAGTTCCGAGAGCGGTGGTAGTAGTGGAGGCCATGGCAGCTCTTACGGTTGTGGATCTGCTGTTCCAGTCCATGACTTCAAGACTGGATCGAATACAGAAATTTTTTGGAAACAATGAGGAAAAGAATTCTTATTAGATAAAAGGCTAAAGATAAAGGTATTACAAAATAAAAACGTATGAATAAAGGAGATATTAGATGAAAATCGCAATGGGCAACGACCACACAGCAATTGAAATGAAACAGGCAGTTAAGGAATTTGTAGAGACAATGGGTTATGAGGTTGTTGATTTTGGAACAAATGAGACTGCAAGCTGCGACTATCCTGTTTTTGGAGAGAAGGTAGGACGGGCAGTGGCTTCAGGAGAGGCAGATTTGGGAATTGTAATCTGCGGTACCGGCGTAGGAATCTCCCTGGCGGCAAACAAAGTAAAGGGAATTCGTGCCTGTGTATGTTCAGAGCCGTATACAGCCAGATTATCCAAGATGCATAATAATTCCAACGTTCTTGCCTTTGGGGCCAGAGTGGTGGGAATTGAGATGGCGAAAATGATCACAGAAGAATGGCTTAAGGCAGAATATGAAGGGGGAAGACATCAGCGAAGAGTGGATCTGATTACTGAGATTGAGAATAAAAATCTGTAGTTATAACCTCAGGGGTTACATGTTAGGAGGAAATCAGATGAAACGTATAGGCTTTATTGGAATTGGAATTATGGGAAAGGCAATGGCCAGAAATCTTATGAAAGCCGGGTATGAAGTGGCAGTCTATACCAGAACAAAGAAAAAGGCAGAAGATATTATAGAAGAAGGCGCTGTGTGGTGCGAGGATGTGAAAACCTGCGCCAGGGGAAAAGATGCAGTCATTACTATGGTGGGATATCCAAAGGATGTAGAGCAGGTGTATTTGGGAGACGAAGGAATTCTTGCCAATGCAGATAAGGGAACCTGCGTCATTGATATGACAACAACCAGTCCCAAGCTGTCTGTCCGAATTTATGAGGAGGCCCGAAAGGCCGGGCTTTATGCTTTGGATGCTCCTGTGACCGGAGGAGATACGGGAGCAAAAGAAGGAACCCTTACCATTCTTGTGGGAGGAGACCGGGAAGCATTTGAACGGTGTATGCCTATTTTTCAGGCCATGGGAAAGAATATTCAGTATGAGGGACAGGCCGGCAATGGCCAGCACACCAAAATGTGTAATCAGATTGCCATTGCAGGGGCTATATCCGGAGTATGCGAGGCGATGGCCTACGCCAAGGCTCAGGGAATGGATGTACAGCTGATGGTGGATTCTATCTCCACCGGAGCAGCGGGAAGCGCCCAGCTGAAAGCAGTGGCCCCCAGAATCCTTGCAGGAGATTTTAACCCTGGCTTTTTTATCCGCCATTTTATCAAGGATATGAGGCTGGCCAAGGAGGAAGCTGAGGATCGAGGGCTGGCTTTAGGAGTATTAGACTATGTTCTTTCCATGTATGAAACTATGGAAGCAGAAGGTAAGGGCGGGCTTGGAACCCAGGCTTTGATTCAGTATTACCAGTGGTAGGGCTTAAGCCTATTGAATCAGGCCGGGAGTGGGGTAGTAGCGGAATAAAACTTTAGCAATAATTTTGTCTTCCGATACATATTGGTTGGTCCATTCCCTGGCGTCTGAGGAATGGTTTCGGTTATCGCCCAGCATCAGATAGGAATTCTCCGGCACTTCAAAGTGAATGGAGGATTCCTTTTCCATAGGCTCCTTGATATAAGGTTCCAAAAGGGGAGTGTCGGCTTGATTCAGGTATACATGACCGTCTCTGACGTCAACAGTATCGCCTGGAAGACCGATGATTCGTTTGACATAATAGGTTTCTCCTGTGGGATCGTCGGGAAAATGAAAGATTACCACATCCCCTCTTTTTGGATCAGAAAACAGATAGGACAAGCGAAAGCCGATGACTCTGTCTCCGGTCATTATAGTATTTTCCATAGAACCGCTGGGAACTACGCTGTTGGCGATAACGAAATTGTTTAGAAAAAAAGCGATGGCCATAGCCGCCAGGACAACAAAAATCCAGTTGATCAGTTCTCTTTTCCAGCTGAAGGGAGTTTCCTGGTTTGAAGTTGAGATATCATTCATATATAAGATCTTCCTTAGAGTTATGATTCAGAATAGGACAATCTGTCTTAGTTCATTATACCAGAGTTTAGCCAAGTTTATCTGGCTGTGCAAGGAAATTTGGAAAATGGTAAGAAAATATTCATAAACCGGCTTCATACAAGGAAAATTGCAAATCAGGCATCAGAGGTGAGTGTTATGACAGCAAGAAACAAGCGTTTCAGACAAATTGGTCAAGTTATACATAAGGCAGGGAAGGGAAGAAACCGTCTGTGGGTAGCGGTTTTATTCTGTTTGACCCTGTCTGTTTTTTTACAGCTGGCTGCCAGAAATCTTCCTGGGTTTGGAGAATGGTATGGAACGGCTCTATATCCTGTATTGGTGGGGACTATAGGAAGATTTTGGGGGCTATTTCCTTTTTCGGCTTCGGAAATAGGAATCTATCTTTTGGCAGCGGGCTTTCTTATTTTGTTTGTCTGCTGCATTTTAAAAAGGACTTCCCCTTTCCGCCCTGTGTGTCTGACCGCCTCCCTTCTGTTTTTGCTTTACACGGTCAATTGCGGGGTTAACTATTACAGAACGCCCTTTTCCGCTCATATGGGCCTGGAAATAAAGCAGTCTACCGCAGAAGAACTGGAAAATCTGTGTATTTTTCTAACAGATCAGGTCAACCGGCTTTCAGAAGACGGAGTGGACGCGGCTATGTCTCTTTCACAGGCAGGCGAAGAAGGCGTGAAGGCAATGGAGGCCATGGGAGAGGATTTCTGGCCTTTGAATGGGTATTATCCCAGACCTAAGCCAGTTCTCTGTTCCTGGATTTTATCGGTGCAGCAGCTGTGCGGAATTTATTCCCCTTTTACTATAGAGGCAAATTATAATCGTTTTATGCCTGATTATAATATTCCTCATACAATCTGTCATGAATTATCCCATCTGCGGGGATTCATGCGGGAGGATGAGGCTAACTTTATAGGCTATTTGGCATGTATTCGGTCAGAATCTCCCCAGTTTCAGTACAGTGGTTATCTGACCGGCTGGGTTTATGCTACCAACGCTTTGTACCGGACAGATGCCCAGGCTTACAGCCGGGTCAGGGCAAGGCTCAATGAAAAGGCACAGGAAGATTTGAGAGAAAACAATGCTTTTTGGGGGCAGTACGAAGGAAAAGTTGCCGAGGCGGCCAATCAGTTAAATGATGCCTATTTAAAAATAAACAGCCAGGATCAGGGCGTTGCCAGCTATGGACAGGCAGTGGATTTGATGCTGGCCTACGCAAGGGAATACCAGGGGGTAAATTCCAGGTGATCTATTGTAAATTCCAAGCATGAATGTTAAAATAGATTCAATAAAACGGGTGCAGGAGGAGTAGTATGGACAAAAAATTATATGACCTTATGGACTGGGCCGGCATTGAAGAAATTGTGTATTCAGAGGCAGCAGAGCCTGAGCGCCTGCTGGGACCTCATTTAACGGAGGATGGACTGCTGATCCAAGCTTTTATTCCTACCGCTGTGAAGATTACGGTAAAATTAAAAAACGGCGGTAAGGAGTACCCCATGGAACTGGCAGATGAAGCTGGATTTTTTGCGGTTCTTATACCCAGAAAAACCATGGCAGATTATACTTTAGAGGTGGTTTACGACAACAATACAACAGAAGAGACTGCTGATCCATACAGCTTTGCAAGTCTTTATACAGAGAGTGATCTTAAGAAATTTGAGGCAGGAATCCATTATGGAATTTATGAGAAGATGGGCGCTCATCCCATGACAATAAAAGGAGTGGAAGGCGTTTATTTTTCTGTATGGGCACCCTGCGCCATGAGAGTCAGTGTGGTAGGTGATTTTAACCTTTGGGATGGCCGCCGCCATCAGATGCAGAGACTGGGAGATTCTGGAATATTCCAGCTGTTTGTTCCAGGCTTAAAGCAAGGCATGATCTATAAGTATGAGATTAAGCATCCCGATGGACAGCCCCAGCTGAAAGCAGATCCTTACGCCAATTACGCTGAACTGAGGCCCAATACAGCCTCTGTAATCTGGGATATTAATCAGTATCAGTGGAAGGATCAGGAATGGATGGCAAAAAGGGCAAAGGAAACTACCAAAACCAAACCCATGTCCATCTACGAGGTTCATCTGGGCTCCTGGAGGAGAAAAGAAGTAGAAAAAGATGATGACGGCAATGATATTATCGGTTCAGAATTTTACAATTACAGAGAGATAGCCGTAAAGCTGGCTGAATATGTGAAAGATATGGGGTACACCCATGTGGAGATCATGCCTGTTATGGAGCATCCTCTGGATGCCTCCTGGGGATATCAGGTAACCGGATATTACGCTCCTACCAGCCGCTACGGAACCCCGGATGATTTCATGTATTTTATGGATTATATGCACAGTCAGGGAATTGGAGTCATTTTGGATTGGGTTCCGGCCCATTTCCCCAGAGACAGCTTTGGACTGGCTTGTTTTGACGGAACCTGTGTGTATGAGCACAGAGATCCAAGACAGGGTGCTCATCCCCACTGGGGAACACTGATTTACAATTATGGACGGCCCGGCGTCAGCAATTTTCTGATTGCCAATGCTTTGTTCTGGGCGGACAAGTATCACGCAGACGGAATCCGTATGGACGCAGTTGCGTCTATGCTTTATCTTGACTACGGCAAAAACGATGGAGAATGGGTACCTAATATTTACGGCGGCCACGAGAATCTGGAAGCAGTAGATTTCTTAAAGCATTTAAATTCTGTATTTAAGGGCAGAAAAGACGGAGCTGTGCTTATTGCGGAAGAATCAACTGCATGGCCTCAGGTAACGGGGAATGTGAAGGAAGGCTCTCTCGGATTTGATTATAAGTGGAACATGGGCTGGATGAATGATTTTACCGGTTATATGAAGTGTGATACTTATTTTAGAAAATACCATTACGGAGAGATGACTTTCAGTATGCTGTATGCTTACAGCGAGGATTTTATTTTAGTACTTTCCCATGATGAGGTGGTTCACGGCAAGTGTTCCATGATTGAGAAGATGCCAGGTGATACCCAGGAAAAGAAAGCGGCCAACTTAAGAACGGCCTACGGATTTATGGCGGGACATCCGGGCAAGAAGCTTTTGTTTATGGGGCAGGAATTCGGACAGGTGAGGGAGTGGAATGAGAATACAGGGCTGGATTGGAATCTTTTACAGTATCCTGTCCACAAGGGAATGCAGGATTATGTAAGAGAGCTGAACCGCCTTTATACCACTTATCCGGCGCTGAGCCAGATGGATTACGATCCCGATGGATTTGAATGGGTTGAATGTTCTAACTCTGAAGAAAGTATTGCGGTATTTTTGAGAAAGACGAAAAAGAAAGAAGAAACTCTTCTCTTTGTCTGCAACTTTGACACGATTCTTCATGAAAAATTCCCGGTGGGAGTACCTTTCCAAGGAAAATATAAGGAGATTCTTAATAGTGATGATAAGAAATTCGGAGGAGAGGGACGAATCAATCCGAGAGTCAAATCTTCAAAAGCGGCAGAGGCCAATGAGAGAAAGAATTCTATTGAGATTACACTGGCTCCTCTGACAGTAGCTGTCTTTACCTGCACTCCTGGGGCCGTAAAAGATGCAAAAGGAAAGAAAAAGGCAGAAACTAACAAAGCAGAGAACAAAAACTCTCCGGCAGAAAAAACAGAAGATAAAACTGTGACTCATAAACTGGAGGATAAGAAGCCAAAGACTTACAAACTGGAGGATAAAAAACCAGCTGCCCAAAAGATAGAGGACAAAAAGCCTCAGACCCATAAAATAGAGGATAAAAAACCTGTGGCTCATAAACTGGAGGATAAGAAGCCAGCCGCCCAAAAGATAGAGGACAAAAAGCCTCAGACCCATAAAATAGAGGACAAAAAGCCTGTGGCTCATAAGCTGGAAGATAAGAAAACGGAATCCGAAAAAATAGAGGACAAAGCTTCCGTTAAGAAAAAGAATGAGACAAAAGAGGCTTAAAAGAGCCAGGCAAAAATTATAAGCCAAAAGCCGACAGATGGTCTGTAAAAGTATTATGAAAAATGGGCTGTCTGCGGCTTTTTTGGTTCAAGGAGATGAATTATGATATACTTCACATTATCTAGCGGAATCCCTGAAGAGACCCTGGAGGCTATTCAGCAGGAAGTTCAGCAGAATCTGGATCAGCTGCAGCCCAATGTTATTTTAGAAACTATGAAGGGCTGGATTCCAGGACTGTTTTCTTTTGGAGTCAAGCTTCTCATTGCTGCTGTTATATTTTTTATTGGCAGCCGTATTATTAAGATGATTGACCGCATGCTGGGGAAATCTTTTACCAGGATGGATATGGAAATCAGTGTGAGAAAGTTTCTTCTGGCTGTGCTGAAAGCAGTTCTTTACTGTCTGCTTTTATTTGTTATTGCAGGGCAGCTTGGAATTAATTCGGCTTCTATTGTAGCCCTTTTGGGTTCTGCCAGTATCGCCATTGGTCTGGCCATTCAGGAAAGTCTTGCCAACTTTGCCGGAGGCGTGCTGATTTTGGTGATGAAGCCTTTTCGGGTAGGAGATTACATCATTACGGAAGACGGAGAGGGAACGGTTCAGACCATTGGTTTGGTATATACGGTATTGAGTACTGTGGACAATAAGCAGGTGGTTATACCCAACGGAACCCTTTCTAATTCTCCGCTGACCAATGTAACTGCTATGGACAAGAGGCGAGTGGATATTATCATAGGGGTAGATTATAATACGGATCTGAAAAAGGCCAAGGAGATTTTAAACGATATTTATCACAGCCATCCTTGTGTGAGAAATGATGAGCCCATTGATATCTTTGTAGATAATTTGGGCACCAGTTCCATTACAATTGGAGGAAGGGGCTGGGTAAATTCGGATGATTACTGGAGAACAAAATGGGATATTACAGAGTCCATCAAAGAGCGGTTCGATGAGGCCGGAATCAATATTCCATATAATCAGCTGGAAGTACGCCTAAAGAATGATTGGACCTCTCCGCAGCAGGGAGAAGAAAAAGCAAAAAAGGGGAAGTGAAAAGGTGAAGTACAGAATTGGAATTGACCTGGGCGGCACCAATATAGCCACAGGGGTTGTAGATGAACAGGGAAAGATTACAGCTAAAATGTCGGTTCCTACAAAAGCGAAGAGGCCGGCAGCAGAGATTCTGGAGGACTGTGCCAGGACTGTGGAAACCTTGATTTGTCAGCAGGCAATAGAGAAGGAAAGCATTTTGTCTGTGGGAATGGGCGTTCCGGGAACGGCTAACCAGGAAACTGGCTGTATGGAAGATGCCAATAACTTTCAGGACACTACTATGCCTGTAATCCCATGGCTGAAAGAAAGACTGGATATGCCGGTATATTTTGACAATGATGCCAATGCGGCCGCTTTGGGAGAATATGAAGCGGGAGCCGGAAAAGGAGCCTCTTCCATGCTTATGATGACTCTCGGCACAGGAATTGGAGGAGCAATTATTATAGATGGAAAGGTATATCAAGGCTGCAATGGGGCATCGGGAGAATGGGGGCATATGGTAATTGACAGAAACGGCCCTTTATGCAGCTGCGGGAGAAAAGGATGTTTTGAAAGTATGGCATCAGCCTCCGCCTTGGTCCGTCAGGTAAAGGAAGCTATGGACCGGGATAAACAGTCCCTTTTATGGAAGCTGTGTCAAAGCGAAAAAGAACGTGTAAACGGAAAGCTCTTCTTTGACGCGGTGAGACAGAAGGATCCTTTGGCAAATGAGGTATTTCAGACGTATATAAGAACTCTTGGAGAGGGAACGGTAAATTTGATTAATATTTTCCAGCCGGAGATTCTTTGTATCGGAGGCGGAATCAGCCAGGTAGGGGATCTGCTTTTGAAGCCTCTGGAGGATATGGTGAAGGCGGAACGGTATACGCAGTCCGCTTCCAAACAGACTGAAATTCGACAGGCCTGTCTGGGCAATGACGCAGGAATTATTGGGGCGGCCTTTCTTGGACAATAAAATATAATGTATAAGCAGCTTTTTTTAGGGAAAGCTATGGATGCAAGTAAAAATCCAGCCGGAAAATATAATCTGGCTGGATTTTATTTTCGGATCAGGCGAAGCTGTCAGAGAAGCAGCCGCCATCTGAACATTAAGCAGTACGGAGATTATCCCTGTATTCTTTCGGAGAGAGTCCAAGCTGCTTTTTAAAGACTCGGCTGAAGTAATTAGCGTCAAAGAATCCGCATTGAGAAGCAATTTCTCCAATAGACATAGCAGAGCTGTTCAGGAGAATAAGGGCCTGGCGGATTCGGGTACTGTTGATGTATTCTGTTACAGTCATTTTTGTTTCTTTCTTAAACAAGGTGGAAAGATAGCTTTCTGATACAGAGCACAAGCCGGCCAAAGCGGATAAGGAAAGGGGAAAGTTGTAATGAAAGTCAATATAGTCCATGCAGGTTTGTATAATAACAGAATAAGCCTGACGGGAGTAGTTATTTACCAGCATACAGTATTTCCGTATCATAGAGGTTCTTAAGGCATCCAGCTGCTGAAGGGAAAGACAGGACTCGATTTGTATGGCAAACTGTCTGGATAAATTGTCAATATGCATGGGATGGACGTGACCGGTTTCAGCAGCTTTTCTCAGAAGGGTGTTCAGAGTAAAAAGCAGGTTCTTCTGGTCACGGATGGGATCCGGAACCCGGGGAAGAAGACGGCATTTCTGAAAGTGGAAATGAAGCTGATAGGCCAAGTCTGTATTGCCGGCTGCAACTGCCGCCATCATTTGATTTTCCAGAGCGTATCTGGTTTCGATGGCGTTTAAGGCGATCTGGGGCTCATGGGGGATGGAGTAGTCAATATAATTGGAGGAAAAGGCGCTCCATTTTTCCTCGTTAAAATTTATGTAACGGAATTTTACAGGGGATCCATATAGTTTGGCCAGGAAAAATCCAAGCATATGACTCCAGGAATCGGAGGATGACACGATGGGAATAAAGTTTAAGTATTCAAGATAATCCTGGTGATAGATGGCGGGAATGGATAAAGCCTCCATTAGTTCCAGAAAGGAGACCTGATTGACAGGCTGAAAGGAAAACGGGCCGATACAGAGAATACGGCAGTGATATTCTTCTGCCTGTTCTGGGGAAAACCGAAAAATGGAGTAATTTAGATGTAATTCGTCTTCAAACAGATAACTGATTCCTGGCTCCAGATATTGTTCCAGATTCCGGGCAAGAAGCTGGTAATTAAAACGGACTGATATTTTTTTGCGGAATCCGAAGTCAATTTGTTCAATCTCTTTTTCCAAATCCCAGAAGGAAAGAACATGAATGCCATTGTACCGGTATAATTCAAGGAATGTTTGGTATAAATCTACTTGCATAACAGGCAGCCTCCCTGACAGATTTTAACAAAATTTTTCAAAATAGAAAAATATCTATCAAAAATATATAATATCAAAAAATAGTGCTAAAATCAACGAAAATAGTCCTAGGAATGAGCGGAGAAATTTTGTATAGTAAAAACATGAGACCGTGAGAAAATGGTTTGAATTGTGGAATGAAACCATAGTCAAAGTAAGGAGGGATGAAATGAGACAAGTAAAAAATCTCAATTGCGGCTGGAAGTTTATTCAGGAGGATGTCGGACTTCCAGAAAGTTTTCCCGTTCAGTGGCAGGATGTGAATTTGCCTCATACGTGGAATGCGGTAGACGGTCATGACGGCAATGGAAGCTATGACCGGGGAAGTTACTGGTATGCCAAAACATTTGCTACTCCAAAGCAGCCTTTGAAAGGCGGAAAAGTTTATCTGGAAATTCTGGCGGCAGGACAGCAGGCATCTGTTTATGTAAACGGCAAAAAGGCAGTATACCATGAAGGCGGATATTCCATTTTCCGTGCGGATATTACTGAGCTGTGCCGGCAAGACGGGAAGGACAACCTTTTGGCAGTGAACTGCTCCAACGAGTATAAGGACAGCGTTTACCCTCAGTCAGCGGACTTTACTTTTTACGGAGGACTTTACCGTGGAGTGAATCTGATCAGTGTTCCGGATACCCATTTTGACCTGGAATACTACGGAGGTCCGGGGGTTACCGTGACTCCAAGGCCCTGTGAAGACGGAGGCGCGGTATTTGAACTGAACAGCTATGTAATGAATCCAGATGAGAATTTTACTGTTCTCTATTCTATTAAAGACAGAGACGGCAATGAAGTGGCTGGCGGAACCCGTCCATCCTATGATGCATCCATCTCCCTCTATGTTCCCGATGCAAAACTGTGGGATGTAGATGATCCTTATCTCTACACCGTGACAGCATCCATTGAACGGCGCAATGAGACATGGGATGAAGTTTGTGTTAAGGCAGGCGTGCGCAGCTTTTCCTGTGATTCGAATGAGGGATTTATTCTTAATGGGCGTCAGCTGCCTCTGAGAGGAGTGAGCCGTCATCAGGACAGGCTGTATAAGGGCAACGCTTTAACAAGGGAAGATCATTACGAGGATGCGGCAATGATCAAAGAGCTGGGTGCCAATACCATTCGTCTGGCTCATTATCAGCATTCTCAGGAGTTCTACGATGCCTGTGATGACATGGGATTTATTATATGGGCGGAAATTCCCTTTATCAGTGTATTTAACAAGGATCCAGAGGCTCATCAGAACTGCATCAGTCAGCTGAAGGAGCTGATTATTCAGAATTACAACCATCCCTCCATCTGCTTCTGGGGAATATCCAATGAGATTCTTATTGGAGGAATTTCTGAAAAGCTGGTAGAAAACCATAAAGAATTAAACGCTTTAGCTAAGGAACTGGATCCAACCAGACTGACTACCATTGCCCACGTTTCCATGACTCCTGTGGACAGCCCGATGCATCATATTACAGACGTAATCAGCTGGAATCATTATTTTGGCTGGTATGGCGGCAAAATGGAGGACAACGGTCCCTGGCTGGACCGATTCCATGAAATGCATCCGGATCTGTGCGTAGGCTTAAGTGAGTATGGCTGTGAGGGCGTCATTACCAACCATAGTTCAAAGCCGGCATGTAAGGATTACACAGAGGAGTATCAGGCATTGTACCATGAGCATATGGCGAAAGTTCTGGATGAGCGTCCATGGATGTGGTCAAGTCATGTATGGAATATGTTTGATTTTGGCTGTGCTGCACGTAATGAAGGGGGAGTTGCCGGAAGAAATAACAAGGGTCTGGTTACCATGGATCGTAAGACAAAGAAAGACAGCTTCTTTATCTATCAGGCATACTGGAGCAAAAAGCCTATGGTGCATATCTGCGGCCGCCGTTACGCCCAGAGAGCAGGTGAAACCACAGAGGTTCGCGTATACTCCAATCAGCCAGAGGTTGCACTGTATTTAAACGGCGGCCTTGTTGAGAAGAAAACGGGAGAAAAGGTATTTGTATTTACCGTATCTCTTGGAGAAGGCAACAATATTCTTGTGGCCAGCGCCGGCAGCGTAAAGGACTCCATTTCACTGGAAAAAGTGGAGAAGGAACCTGCCATTTATACACTGCCTGAGGTAAACGAAAGAGCAGAGGGAGTTGCCAACTGGTTCTCTACTGTGGGCTCTATGGATTTAAAAGCCCCTATGGAGTTCCCTGAGGGTAGATACAGTGTGAGAGATACCATGGAGGAAATTGCAACATGTCCGGAGGCTATGGAGGTGGCTGCCAAGGCAATCAAATTAGCTACTAACTTTACCGTGGAGCCTGGTGCTGGAATGTGGGATATGATGAAAACCATGACTCCTGAAGGCATGATCAATATGGCCGGAGGACTGGTACCTGACGGATTCCTTGAGAGCCTTAACGGACAGTTAATTCAATTCCGCAAGGAATAAGAAAAGGAGAAGTATTATGGCGGGAAAAACAAAGACAAATGGAAAGCCTTTCGGCATATCAGATAAGTTAGGATACATGTTTGGCGATTTTGGTAATGATTTTACCTTTATGCTGTCATCCATGTTCATGATGAAATTTTATACTGATGTTATGGGGGTGGCACCGGCAATTGTAGGCGCCCTGATGATGCTGGCCCGATTTGTGGATGCGGTTACGGATGTTACTATGGGACAGATTGTAGACCGTTCCAAGCCTACAAAAGACGGTAAGTTCAAACCGTGGATTCGGCGTATGTGCGGGCCGCTGGGAGTTTCCGCTTTCCTGATTTTCCAGTCCGGATTTTCGGGAATGCCTATGGGCTTTAAGATCTTCTGGATGTTCTTTACTTATCTGCTTTGGGGATCTGTTTTTTATACTTCTGTTAACATCCCTTACGGCTCCATGGCATCTGCAGTTTCCGCAGATCCAGACGACCGCGCCCAGCTGTCCACATTCCGTACCATTGGAGCAACTCTGGCCAGCCTGGTAATTGGTACCGGTACTCCTCTTGTGGCTTATGAAGTAGTAGACGGCGTTACCGTGCTTACCGGTTCCCGTATGACTGTTATTGCAGGCGTTTTTGCGGTATGCGGCATTATCTGTCATCTTCTTTGCTTCTATTTGACAACAGAGCGTGTGGAAGTTCCTCAGAACACAAGCAAGCTGAATATTGGAGCTATGTTAAAGAGCATTATAACCAACCGATCTCTTCTTGGAATTATTGCAGCGGCGATTTTACTGCTTTTAGGTATGCTGGGAATGAGCGGCATGGCTCCTTATGTATTCCCGGTTTATTACAACAGCGGTTCCGCTCAGTCTATGTCCTCGCTGGCAAGCAACCTGGCCGTCCTGTTTATCTGCGCTCCCTTTGCGGCCAAAATCGCGGCTAAAGTTGGAAAGAAGGAAATGTCTGTTGTCTCCTGTCTTTTTGGCGCAGCTGTATGGATTGTCTGCCTGATTGTGCGCCCGGATAACCCAATGGTATTTGTGGCGTTTTATACCGTTTCCTATATTGGACTGGGTACTTTCAATACTGTTATTTGGGCTATGATTACAGATGTTATTGATGATGCGGAGGTTAAAAACGGAGTTCGGGAAGATGGAACCATCTATTCTGTTTATTCTTTTGCGCGTAAATTAGGACAGGCGCTGTCCTCCGGTATGATTGGCGGACTTATGACAATGATTGGCTACAGTGATGCGGTTGCGGCAAATCCAAGCGCTTATCCGGAAGTTTTAAACAATATTTTTAACCTGTCCTGTATTATCCCGGCAATCGGTCTTCTGGCCGTAGCGCTGGCTCTGTTGTTTATTTATCCTCTAACCAAATCTAAGGTTGAGAGCAACGTAGCAGAGCTGGCAAGGCGCCGCAAAGAAAAAAGATAAGATTCACATGAAACAGGAGGTAGAAACAGTGGCTAAAAAGGCATCTGACAATATTACTTATTACGAGAATCCGGGCGGCCCGGTGATCGGTACTGTTTCCCGGAAAGTAATTGAAAAAGACGGATTATATTTTAAAGACCTGGACGGAAGCGGGGAGTTTAAAGTGTTCGATGACTGGCGTCTTCCCGCCTCAGAGCGGGCCAGGGCTTATATGGAAGTACTGACTGCAGACGAAAAGATTGCCCAGCTTTTTATTTCTGACTGGCGTATGGGAAAATATCTTTCCCAGTTTCCGGATCATCAGCCTAAGCTGGATGAGTCGGGAACCTTAGACGATGCGGAATTTAACGGAAAAACTATTTTCGGTGAGCAGCATCTTCCAGGCACTACTGAGCTTTTAAAGAAGTGGTTTTCCCGTCATCTTATTCTCAGGGCGAACCCTACCCCAGAAGATCTCACTGACTGGCTGAATCAGCTTCATGCGGTTGCAGAGGAATGTGAACATTTTATACCTGTACAGGTAGCATCTAATTCCCGAAATGAAAACGGAGAACTGATTTTTGGTATGAACGACGCAGGCGGTGTTTTTGCCACATGGCCGGGTACCCTTGGAATTGCGGCTGCAGTTAAGGGTTCCAGTATGGATATGATAGACGAGTTTGCTGACTGTATCCGCCGGGAATGGGATGCTGTAGGACTGAAGAAGGGCTATATGTATATGGCCGATGTGGTCTCTGACCCTCGCTGGCAGCGTACGTATGGAACTTTTGGAGAGGATCCCCAGCTGATTTGTGAGATCTTTGACCGAATGATTCCGAAGATTCAGGGCAGCAAAGACGGAGTAACCGCTGACGGCGTAGCTATGACAGTAAAGCATTTTCCTGGAGGCGGAGCCAGAGAGAATGGTTTTGACCCTCATTACAAGATGGGACAGTGGAATGTTTACCAGACAGAAGGATCCCTGGAGAAGTATCATATTCCAGGTTTCCAGGTGGCTGTGGATCATAAGGCTTCTTCTATTATGCCTTACTACGCAAAGCCGGCAGCCAAAAAGAGCGCTCCCCAGACAGATAAAAACGGCGATCCTATGGAGCTTTTGCCTTATGGATTTGCCTATAACAAACCTTTTATTGACGGTTTGCTGCGCAGGCAGATGGGATTTCAGGGATATGTAAATTCCGATACAGGAATCGTTCACAATATGAGCTGGGGCGTAGAGATGTTAGATAAGCCGGAGAGAATTGGATTTGCGGTTAACAATGCAGGTGTGGATTTGATCAGCGGACTGTTTGACAATGAATATGGACGTGAAGCTTATGACAGGGCGACCAACGATTATTATGAAAAAAATCCAGTTCCGGAAGGATTTACCAAGGAAGAACTGGTTTTGACAGAGGAAGCGTTAAATCGGGCCGTTGCCAGAACTCTTACAGAGATGTTTGAGTTGGGAATGTTTGAAAATCCTTATAGAGATCCTAAGAACGCAGCTGAGGTTATAGCCTGCCGGAAAGACTGGGATAATGCCATGGACGCTCACAGAAAAAGTGTAGTACTGTTGAAAAATGACGGCGTTCTGCCCTTGACTTCTGATAAATTATCGGGCAAAAAACTGTATGCCCAGTGCTTTAATAAAGATCCCAAGAAAGCGGAGGAGGCTACAAAGGCCCTAAGAGAAGAATTGAAATCTGCCGCAGATTTGACAGAGGATTACAGCGAGGCTGACTATGCCATTTTGCTGTTAAACCCGTCTTCCGGCGAGTATTTTAACGCCACTCCCGGTTATCTGGAACTGGAGCTGTGCGAGGGTAAGACGGTTCATGATGTAGACGATGAAGGACGTCCAACTGAGTCAGTACACCAGGAAACAACATTAGCTGAAGTGGGAAAGATCAAGCAAATTGCAGAAAGGATTCATGAAAGAGGCGGTAAGGTAGTTGCCAATGTCAATGTGACTTTAGCGTGGGAGGTTGGCAACGTAGAGCCTTATACAGATGGATTCTTGGCTGGTTTTGATACCTATGTATCGGCAGTTTTAGATGTAATTCTGGGACGTTTTGCTCCTGTAGGCAAACTGCCTCTTACCCTTCCAAGAGGAGATGAAGTTCTTAAGGTGTCTGCAGATGGGGTTTGTATAAGCCCTAACGATGTTCCTGGCTATGACAAGGACCTGTATATGCCGGATTCTCTTAAAGATGAGAACGGAAAAGCCTATGCTTACAGAGACAGTGCGGGAAATTATTATGAACTGAATTTTGGTCTGAATTATGACAAATAAAAAACAGGAGTCTTACAGCAGACAGGCTGTAAGGCTCCTGTTTTTGAAACTGAAAGTTCTTCTGACGGTTTATTCTTCCTGATTTTCAGAACTTTTCTCTTGGGAAAGTTCTTCTGAGGATCCGTTTTCAGAGTTTTCTTCGGTGATGGCTTCCCCCTCCGGACTGAATGTGCCACGGACTTCATTGCCGGCCAGATCCCTGGCGCATATGGTAAGATTGGTCTTTGGCAGCTGGAAGGTTACTTCCCCTGTACTGCGGTCAATGGTGAGAGGGAGAATCTCTTTCTCATTCTCGTCATAGGCAAGGACAGTTGAAAAATCAACTCCGGACTGAGAGTCAGTGAAACGTAAGGAGATGATCTCATCATCCATCTTTGTATCCTGAATCGCCGGCGGCGTGTCATCCAGAACGCTGACCACCTGATAAATGGTGCTTTTCATACGGTTATAACCTTCCAGTTCAACAGTAAGATTACCATTGGAGGTGAGAGTTGCCGTATAAGTGCGGGAACCTGTTTTGGTTAATTCGATAGGATTGCTGTCCAAAGTGGCTGCCGGGGCTTTAATGGGCAGCAGAGAATCTACGTGAAGTTCAACCACTGTAGATTGAAAATCAGCAGTTTCTCCTACTGTGACTGTACCCTTTGGGATAGAGGTAACCAGGAAGAAAATAATGGTATTTACTACGATAAAAGGAAGCACATAAAAAAGCAGTACTGTCCTTAGCTGACTTGGCTCGGAATTATGTCTTCGGCTGGAGCTCTTTCGCTGACGGCTGGCCCTTGACTGACTGTTGTATTGGTTCATAAAAGATAAAATCCCTCCGTAATTTTGGTTTGCGCCAGGCATTTATTTTTCCTGACATCAGAATTATTCTAAGCATATCAGAAAAAATGTTTTCTTACAAGATTATCTGTTAAATCGTAATAAATTGTGGTAATATATTAAGAAAGAAAATAAAGGAGACAAGTTATGGTCGAAAAAGCTGTAGAATTTGCCAAGCAGGCTCACGCTGGCGTTTTTCGCAAGGGAACAAAGGTTCCATATATTGTTCATCCTTTGGAGACGGCCATTATTGTTTCTACCATGTCCAGAGATGAAGATGTAATTTGCGCGGCTCTGCTGCACGATGTTATAGAAGATACTCCGGCAACAGAAGAAATTCTGCTGAAGGAATTTGGTCCGAGAATCACTGGGCTGGTTATGTGGGAGACAGAAGATAAGAGCAAATGCTGGAAGGATCGGAAGACAGATACCCTGATTCATTTGGAAACTGCATCCAGAGAGAATCAGATCATTACCCTGGGAGATAAGCTGAGCAATCTGCGAAGCACTGCCAGAGATTATTTGCTGATGGGAGAGGCTATATGGCAGAGGTTTAACGAAAAGAGAAAGTCAGAACATGGCTGGTATTACCAGGGAATTGCAGAAAGACTGAAAGATCTGGAAGAATATCCTGCATATCAGGAATTTTCTATTCTTTGCAGGCAGGTATTTCAGGAGAGAGACTAAATAGAAAGCGCGCCCAGAGAACAGGCGCGTTTTTTATTTCCAGAGTCCATAGGGCCATTAAAGAGATTTGGCTCTGTCCGCAATATTTTTATTAAAGTTTATAACAGAGTGCTGGTAAGCCTGATTCATTAAGGGGGAAGTTATAATAAAGTCAGCCGTGGCTCTGGTATTGGCCATAGGAATGTCATAAACCTGAGCAATTCTGAGAAGCGCTTTTACATCCGGGTCATGGGGCTGGGCGGTAAGGGGATCAGAAAAAAAGATTACCAGATCAATCTGCCCTTCTACAATCTTGGCCCCTATCTGCTGATCACCGCCGAGGGGACCGCTGTTATAGCCTTTTACCTGAAGGCCGGTATGGTCTGTGATCATGCGGGCAGTGGTTCCGGTTCCGCACAGAAAATGGTTTTTCAGTATGTCTTTGTGTTCCCTGCACCAGTCAATAAGGGCATGCTTTTCGTTGTCATGGGCAATGAGGGCAATATTTTTCTTGACCGGAAGAGTCAGGGTGATAAAGTTTTCGTTTAACATAAGTAACCTCCTGTAGTTCGTATCAATGATTGCTGGTTAAAGGAAAAATTACACCTTTATCATAACGGATGTTTAAAGAAAATGACAGGGGAATTTTATTTGCCTGTAAGAAAAAGGTATGGTATGATGAGGAGGACAACAGGCAGGAAACTGCCGGATATACGGAGGTGCTATGAGCGTACCGCAATTTTTAAAAAGAGCGGCCTTTTTTTTCCTTATGACGGTCTGTTTTGCGGCCTTTCCGGCTGGGTCAGCGCTGGCAGAAGAAGGGGCGGCTGCTCAGGAGATTGGACCTGGAGTTCTTCCTCAGCTGAGTGAAGAAGAATTGTCAGGCATGCATATTACTTACGGAGCCTATCAGGACCAGGTAGGCTGGACTGAGACGAAAGCAGACAATCAGCCGCTGCAGGCTGCTGAGGGAAGTTTTTTTTCCGCTGTCAGATTTAGTCTTCAGGATAAACCGACCGGATTGATGGGAGGCGTGTCCTATCAGGTCTATGTGACCGGGGTAGGCTGGCTTGATTGGATCAGCGATGATGGAGAAGCAGGAGGAGCTCCTCAGGGACGGTCCGTAGAAGCCGTTTCTGTTAAGCTGACGGGAAATCTGCCTGATTATTATGATGTATATTATGCTGTATGGCAGAACGGGGACTGGACGCCCTGGGCAAGCAATGAGGCTTTGGCCGGGCAGGTATATTCCGGATACCAGATAGAAGGTCTGCGGGCAGCTGTGGTTCCCAAGGGAAGTCCCGCGCCTGAGATGACAGAGGAGATTCCAGCGACAGAAACTCCGGACTCACAGACCTCTCTTGTGGATCCTGCCAGACCTATGGTGGCCCTTACCTTTGACGATGGCCCCAATCCGTCTTCTACCGGCCGGATTTTAGACAGCCTTCAGGCGGTTGGAGGACGGGCTACATTTTTTATGGTAGGAGAACGGATAGACGCCAGCCAGGCTGTAGTTCAAAGAATGACGGCTCTGGGCTGTGAGACAGCCAACCATACATATGGCCATAAGTATCTGACAAAACTGGGAGATTCAGGAATCCGGAGCCAAGTGGGGCAGACCAATGAAAAAATTCAGGCGGTATGCGGAGTTTCACCAACACTGGTGCGGCCGCCGGGAGGATTTTATGACCAGTCTTCCCTTAATACGCTGGGATCTATGGGAATGTCGGCCATTATGTGGAGCGTGGATACGTTGGACTGGAAAACAAGAAATTCCCAGAAAACAGTAGACGCTGTTTTAGGGCAGGTAAAGGATGGGGATATTGTTCTGATGCATGATTTATACGGAACCACTGCAGATGCAGCTGAAATTCTGATTCCTGAGCTGGTTAACAGAGGCTATCAGCTGGTTACAGTCAGCGAGATGGCCCAGTGCAGAGGAGGTCTGGAACCAGGAAAGGTATACAGCCACTTCAGGCCCTGATATTTTTATAAAAAGCACAATCCTTTTCCGTTTGGAGGGGATTGTGTTTTTTTTGAAATTAGGGTATACTGAAACAAAATCTCACACAGACAGATTTTTGCATGAAGATAGAAAAAAGTTCATAAATATGATACTGTGGAAAGCTTTGCCGCAAGAGGGCTTTCTTCAGGAAAACTGCCAGAAAAGAGAGAAAAGAGGAAATAATATGGGTAAATATTTTGGAACTGACGGCTTCAGAGGTGAGGCTAATGTAACTCTTACCGTAGAACATGCCTATAAAGTAGGACGCTTTTTAGGCTGGTACTATGGACAGAAAAATCCTCAGGAAGTGTGCAGAATTGTAATTGGAAAAGACACCAGAAGAAGCAGCTATATGTTTGAATATTCCCTGGTTGCAGGCTTGACAGCTTCCGGCGCTGAGGCATATCTGCTCCATGTAACCACTACCCCCAGTGTGTCCTATGTGGTGCGCACAGAAGGCTTCTCCTGCGGAATCATGATTTCTGCCAGCCACAATCCCTACTATGACAATGGAATTAAGGTAATTAATGAAAAGGGAGAAAAACTGGAAGAAAACGTAATTGAAGAGATTGAGAAGTATTTAGACGGACAGATGGAAGAGCTGCCCTTTGCCACCAGAGACCATATTGGAAGGACTGTGGATTTCGCAGCAGGAAGAAACAGATATATCGGCTATCTGATTTCTATCGCCACCCGTTCATTTAAGAATAAAAAGGTGGCCCTGGACTGTGCCAACGGCAGCGCTTCCGCAATTGCCAAAAACGTATTTGACGCTTTGGGAGCTCAGACATTTGTTATATCCAATGAGCCCAATGGGCTGAATATTAATACAGACTGCGGTTCTACTCATATTGAAAAGCTTCAGAATTTTGTGAAGGAAGTGGGAGCGGATGTAGGGTTTGCTTATGACGGAGACGCAGACAGATGCATCGCTGTAGATGAGAATGGAAATGTTGTGGACGGAGACGGCATTCTGTATATCTGCGGCAAATATATGAAGGAGCAGGGTGCTCTGAAGAATAATAAAGTGGTAACGACAGTGATGTCGAATTTCGGCCTTTACAAGGCATTGGATCGGGAAGGCATTGGCTACGAAAAGACTGCGGTAGGCGATAAATATGTCTATGAGAATATGGTGACCTACGGCAATTGTCTGGGAGGCGAGCAGTCAGGCCATATTATTTTCAGCAAGCATGCCACCACAGGAGATGGGATTCTTACATCCTTAAAGGTTATGGAAGTGATGCTGGAAAAGAAGGAGTCTCTCAGCAAGTTGGTTTCCGGTTTGGAGATTTTCCCTCAGGTTCTTAAGAATGTAAAGGTAAAAGACAAGGCTTTGGCTCAGCAGGATCCGGATGTGAAGGCGGAAGTGGACAACGTGACCAAAGCTCTTGGAGATGGGGGAAGAATTCTTCTTCGCCAATCAGGAACAGAGCCTGTGGTAAGGGTTATGGTAGAGGCTGCTGATATGGACAGCTGTGAAAAATACGTAGACCAGGTAATTGAAGTAATGAGAGAGAAGGGACATTTGCTGTAAGGCAATGGTATGACATTGTAAAAATAAGTTTTTGGTTGTCAGAAAATTCTTTCTGTGTTATAATGGAGTAACACTTTACCGCAAAAGAGTTTTTGCGGATGCAGTGATTTTTACAGTAAAGGGATGATGAAAGATGGGGTTAGACCTGTAAAGACGACATTGTTCATTGTCAAGAAATACAGCGTGGTCTATCGACTCCAGGGCTTGGTATGAGAAACAGACAGCGTAAAATCATAACAAGTGAAAAAGAATTTGGAGGAGAAAGAGCATGTTAAATTATCAGAGATATAAAAGAGTACCAGTTGTAAACTATCCGGAGAGACAATGGTCGTCAAAAGAGATTGAAAAAGCACCGATCTGGTGCAGCGTGGACTTGAGAGATGGGAATCAGGCTTTGGTAGAGCCTATGGTAGTTCAGGAAAAAATTGAGATGTTTAATCTTCTTGTGAAGCTGGGCTTTAAGGAGATTGAGATTGGTTTTCCGGCTGCTTCCCAGATTGAGTACGATTTCCTCAGACAGCTGGTGGAGAGAAAGCTGATTCCAGATGATGTAGTGGTTCAGGTTCTGGTTCAGTGCCGTGAGCATTTAATTAAGAGAACTTTTGAGGCTATTCAGGGAATTAAGAAAACAGTGGTGCACATTTACAATTCCACATCCACTCTTCAGAGAGATGTGGTATTCCATAAGAATATGGACGAGATCAAGGAGATCGCGGTTCAGGGAACAGAATGGGTTAAGAAATACGCTCAGGGCTTTGACGGTGAGATCATGCTGGAGTATTCTCCCGAGAGTTTTACCGGAACAGAGCTGGAGTTTGCTTTGGATATCTGTACGGCAGTTCAGGAAACCTGGGGAGCCACACCGGAGAAGAAGATCATTATTAATCTGCCTTCTACAGTGGAGATGAATACGCCCAATGTATATGCAGACCAGATTGAATGGATGCACCGTCATTTCAAAAACAGAGACAGCATTATTTTAAGTGTTCACCCCCACAATGACAGAGGCACTGGCGTGGCAGCTACAGAGCTTGCTCTTCTGGCTGGCGCAGACCGAGTAGAAGGTACGCTTTTTGGCAATGGAGAGCGGACCGGCAATGTAGATATTTTAACCTTAGCATATAATATGTTCTCTCAGGGAATCAACCCAAATCTGAATCTTGAGAATGTCCGTGAGATTGCAGAGGTATACGAGAGATGTACTAAGATGGCCATTGATCCAAGGCATCCGTATGCAGGAAAATTGGTATTTACCGCTTTTTCCGGTTCTCATCAGGATGCGATCAACAAAGGTCTTCAGGCTATGCACGAAAGAAACAATCCGTACTGGGAGGTTCCCTACCTGCCTATCGATCCTTCCGATATTGGAAGGAAGTACGAACCTATTGTTCGTATTAACAGCCAGTCCGGCAAAGGCGGCGTAGCCTTTATTATGGATACCTTCTATGGCTTTAAGCTTCCAAAGGGAATGCATAAGGAGTTTGCAGATGTGATTCAGGCTATCTCCGAGAAGCAGGGAGAGGTTGCTCCGGAGCAGATTATGGAAGAGTTCCGCAGGAACTACACAGAGAGGAAGGAGCCGATCCATTTCCGCAGATGTCAGATTACAGAGGCAGAGGAGGATACTCAGTTCTCAACTCTTGTTAAGGTTCGTTATACCGACCACGGAGTGGAAAAGGTATTTGAGGGAGTGGGAAATGGTCCTGTAGACGCGGTTCAGAAAGGTTTGGAGAAGGAACTGGGAATCGAGATTCGGGTTCTGGACTACACCGAGCATGCCCTTACTTCCGGTTCCGGCGCCCAGGCAGCTTCCTATATTCATCTGATGGATGTGAAAACAGGAAAGGCTACCTATGGTGTGGGAATCAGCTCCAATATTACAAGGGCTTCTATCCGCGGTATATTCAGCGCCGTTAACAGACTGTTTTATTAAACCTTCTGCACTGTCGGCAGAATTTTTACAATACAATTACAGCAGCACAGGAAAAGCTATGATACCTTCAGGCGTCATGTTTTTCTGTGCTGCTTTTGTCTCTCCGGCATTCGGCAGAAAGGGCGGGATTTATTTACTTTTCTTCCACAGCATAGTAAAATAGAAGCACTTAATAAAAGACAGGAGAAAGAAAATGAAGAAGTATGATTATGTGTTGGTTGGAAGCGGCCTGTATTCAGGCGTGTTTGCTTATCTTGCCCGCCAGAAGGGAAAGCGCTGTCTGGTAGTGGAAAAGAGAGATCATATAGGAGGGAATATTTACTGCCAGGATATGGAAGGAATCCATGTACACAAGTATGGGGCTCATATTTTCCACACCAGCAACAAAAAGGTGTGGGAGTTTGTCAACAGTTTGGCGGAGTTTAACCGTTATACCAACAGCCCAGTGGCAAACTACAAAGGCGAGATGTATAATATGCCCTTTAATATGAATACTTTCAGCAAAATGTGGAATATATCCACGCCCCAGGAGGCTAAGGCAAAAATTGAGGAGCAGAAAGCGTCTGTTCAGGGAGAGCCAAGGAATCTGGAGGAGCAGGCCATTGGTCTGGTAGGACAGGATATTTATGAAAAGCTGGTAAAAGGATATACGGAGAAACAGTGGGGAAGAGACTGCAAAGATCTTCCAGCCTTTATTATTAGGCGCCTTCCTGTACGCTTTACCTATGACAACAATTATTTCAATGATCTCTATCAGGGGATTCCCATTGGGGGTTACAATGTCATCGTTGAAAAGCTGTTTGAGGGCTGTGATATTGAGACAGGCAGCGATTATCTGGAGAAAAAAGACTATTATGATGCTATGGCAGACAAGGTGATTTATACTGGTATGATTGACGCCTACTATGGATATTGCTACGGAAAGCTGGAGTACAGAAGCCTGCGGTTTGAGACCGAGGTGGTGGATACGGATAATTACCAGGGTGTGGCTGTGGTGAATTATACAGACAGAGAGACTCCTTATACCAGAATCATTGAGCACAAGCATTTTGAGTTCGGAACTCAGCCAAAATCTGTCATTACCAGAGAGTATCCTGTAACATGGGAAGAGGGAATGGAGCCTTATTATCCAGTAAATGATGAGAAGAATCAGTCTCTGTACCGCAGGTACGAAGAATTGGCAGCAAAAGAAGACAAGATAATCTTTGGCGGACGTTTGGGTGAGTACAAGTATTATGATATGGATAAGGTTATAGAATCTGCTATGAATATGGCGGAAAAAGAATTATAAAAACTCAACAGCAAAATGCAAAGACAGACGGAACCGGCCGGAGTATGGATTTACTGCAGTTATCCTTACTCCGGCCGGTTTTGACAGGAACCTTACTGTCCTTGTCTTATGGGAAATATTTAAGGTTCCAGATTTTTCAGTTCTGAAAGAAGGCGTTCATTGTCTTCTTCTGTTCTTACGGCAATGCGGATGTATTCTCCCTTTACTTTTCCGGATAAATCCTTGATGAAGAGATTTTTCTCCAGAAGCTTCCAGGACAGCTGGCTGGAGGTGAAATTGCCTGTCACCTGGCACATAATATAATTGGCCTGAGAGGGAATGGGGCGAAGAAAAGATATTTCTTTCAGACCTTCCATCAGGATTTCCCTGCTTTTTTTAATTTTATCCAGGGAAGAGGCGTAATCCTTTTTGTATTTCTCGCTGATCTGCATGTAAAATTCTCCAAAGGAATTAATATTCCAGATGGCTACCTGCTTTTTCAGACGGCTGATAAGAGGCTCATCACTGCTGGCCAGAACTCCCAGGCGCAGACCGGGAACACCGTAGGATTTGGAAATACTTTTTACGATATACAATTTATCGTACATATCCAGAACCTCTTCCTGAATCAGGGAAGCATCGCAGTCAGAAGGGCAGACTGCGAAATCTGAGAAGCTTTCATCAAGAATCAGCCCTGTGTTTTTCTGCCTGCACCAGGAAATCAGGAAAAGAAGTTCTTCCCTGGACAGCCAATTGCCGGAGGGATTGTCCGGGTTAATAAGAATCAGATAGTCCACTGCGTTTTCCTTTTTTCCGAAAAAGGCAGTGAGATCATCCACAGTATAGGAAAAATCAGGATTGTCAGGGACAAAAACAACACAGTCCTGGTGGATTAACCGGTTAGGGTATTCTTCAAAAGTAGGGCGAATGAGACCAAAACGTCCCTTAAGCTGCTCGGTTAAAGCTTTGATCAGCTCGGCCGCGCCGTTTCCTGTCAGAATGTGACTGCTTTTGACGCCAAAATTTCTGGAAGCAAGAAGGCTGTTTACTCTCATACCGGAAGGGTACTGGGTAAGGAGCGCATCAAAGCTGGATTTTATCTCCTCCATCATTCTCTCAGGGGGATAATAAGGATTCACCAGATAACAGAAATCTGTCAGGCTGGGGTATCTCCAGTAACCTCCGTAGCGTGAGGAAATTAACCGATACTTTTCTTCCGGGGAAGGAGCGAATAGAGACTGGGCAATATCCAGATCCTGAATGTCGTCAATTTCATACCAGGTTTGTCCTGTAAGTCTTTTTGCTTTGATCTCTTTTGTCTCCAGAAGGGCGATCAGCTTAATGACCGATTCATAGTATTCATTATTTCCCATAGCCTTGGCGTATGCTTCAAGGAAGGGAACATAAGTATTGGCGGAAAAGTGACGGCTGAACTTATATATATTTACAGTTTTGTAATAGCTGTTTTTATCCTGGAATTTCAGATATTTGCCGGGAATGAAGTCAGCAATGGAATCGTCCTCATCTAAAACCATACAGGTTCCATCCATCCAGCTGGCATATTTGTCTACAAGAGCCAGGGTTTGTCTGGGATCATCAAGGAGAAGGTCAATAAGGGCTTCCTCAAAAATAATATCAGATTCCAGCAGAAGGGTATCCTCCTCAATGAGATATTCTTTGGCCAGAGCCAGAGAATAAATATTATTGGTTTTATCGTAGATCTCATTGCGGATAAAGCAAAGAGGGGTATGGATGTTTAATTCAGTGACATAATCGGTCAGTTTCTGCCCTTCATAGCCGGTTACAATAAGAATTCTGGAAAGGTTTTTTTTGTCCAGGATCCTTAAGGCTCTTTCAATGAGAGTAATGCCGTTGACCTTTACCATGCATTTGGTATTTTGTGCAGTGTATTCTTTTAAACGTTTGCCCATGCCGGCGGCCAAAATGATTGCCTGCATAATAGTTCCTCGTCTTTCCGATCCACACTGAAGGTTTCTCCTGTCAGGGAGTCTTGATGGATCTGTGAAATATTGTAGCATAATCTGCCCCCCCTTCATAGACAAAATTCTTACGATTTTCAGCGAACTTTACGATTTTTCCCTGAGCTTTACTTTTAAAATGCCCTATAGTATAATTTATTCATACAATCTTTCTATGAGAAGGGGAACTCCCCCCTTATTTCTCATAAGGTTCTGAAGAGGACCGGGATAGAGACAGGAGGAAATGATTTATGGCAAAACGTATGAAAAGGTATATGGGGATTTTAATCAGTCTGGTTCTTATTCTGGCTGCAGCCACCACAGCGCTGGCCGAAGAGCAGTCTGTAACTGTGATACCTGCTCAGAACACATCTTCTCCCCATATCTGGTATCAGGTATTTACTCAGGGAGCATGGAGAGAGCCTGTTCAGGATCAGTACCCGGCAGCAGACGGCTCATCCTCACCGGTGGAAGGAATTAAGATGTGGCTGTCAGGTGTTGAGGGAACAGTTTCTTATCGGGTCTACTATACAAACGGAGGATGGCAGGCCTGGGTGTCAGACGGAGCTGTTGCAGGCGGAGAGAATACAGGAAATCAGATAGAAGCTATTCAGGTGCAGTTGGGAGGCTATGCCGGACAGGTACTGGATGTATGGTACAACACTACGGTAAATGGCAGAGAAACTCTTGGATGGGCAAGAACCGGAGAAGCGGCGGGAGCCATAGGAGAAGGATCTGTGGTTACCAGTATGGAAGCATTCCTTACAGAGGTGAATCAGACTGTGGGATACGGGGAGGCCCTTAGAAGTACGCTTCCCTATGGATTTTACGACGACAACGGAGTGACCCGTTATACCGACGTTCCGGGCAGTATATATACCGGATGGGTAAGGGCAGACGGGAACCGTTATTATGTAAGGGATAATTCGATTCTTACCGGCTGGCAGTACATAGATGGATTAAAATACTATTTTGATCAGCAGGGCCGTCTGGTTCAGGATCTGGACTCTGTCATTGGAATTCAGTCTTCCTATGTGATAAAAATCAACAAGCTGTTAAACTGTGTTACTGTTTATGCCAAAGACGGAGAGAACGGATATATTATACCGGTAAAAGCTATGCTCTGTTCTGTAGGAGATGATACTCCTCTGGGAGTATTTCATACTCCGGAGAAATACAGATGGAGACTGATGGTAAACGATACTTATACTCAGTACGCTACCAGAATTACAGCGGGACAGGGATTTTTGATTCATTCTATCTGCTATGACAGACCGGATATTTATACTATGCAGTCTGTGGGATACAATGGACTGGGAGTGGTTCGATCTCTGGGCTGTGTCCGCCTTACTGCTGAGAATGCCAAGTGGGTTTATGACAATTGTCCCATTGGAACAACAGTTGAAATTTATGAGGATGCTTCTACACCAGGCCCATTTGACAGACCTACCATTACTCCTATACCGGAAGATCAGACCTGGGATCCTACCGATCCGCTGATCAGTCAGGAGCTGAAGGATCAGGCGGCCCAGCAGGAAGCTCAGGCTCAGGCCGAACTGGAAGCTCAGCAGAAAGCGGAAGAGGAGAGAATTGCCGCAGAGAAGGCGGCAGCGGAAGAAGAGGCCAGAAGAAGAGAAGAAATTGGGCCTGGATATGATCTTATGTAAGAAGAGTTACACTGACCCTATGACACAAATGTGAGAAAAAGAGATTCTGCCGATACTCGGTTAGAATCTCTTTTTTGCTTCGGCTGTCTGTCCCCATCTGTCGATTCTGGTTTACATTTCCACAGCTATATTGTAGAATAAAACGGAATATAGAAAGAAATTGGAGGATGTTGCATGGCCAGATTTTATGAGCCGGAGATTCTTCACCGGGTACAGCAGATGGAGCTGGATATACTAAAGGATGTAATGAAGCTTTGCCGGGACAATGGCCTTACGTTTTTCGGTATGGCAGGAACAGCTATAGGAGCTATCCGGCATCAGGGGTTTATTCCATGGGATGATGACATTGATATTGCCATGCCCCGCAGGGATTTTGAAAAGCTGCTGCAGCTGGTGGAAGAGCAGATGGGAGATAAGTACTATATCCTGAATTACCGGACCAATGAAAATTATCCTTTGATGACTACCAGAATCTGCAGGAGAGGAACCCGTTTTGTGGACTCTCCCATGAGAGATGTGGATTGTCCATTTGGGATTTTTTTGGACATGTATGTCTATGACAATATACCGGATAATGATCTGGCTATGAAACTGCAGGCATGGGAGGCCTGGTTTTACAGCAAGCTTTTGATCTTACGCTCCATTCCCAGACCTTATTTGGCTCAGACTGGCTGGAAGGCAAAGGTAATTACGGGCATTTGTATTGGGGTTCACTGGATGTTAAAGAGCCTTCATGTGTCTAAAAAGGGTCTTGCCGGACGGTGTGAGAGGGTATGCAGGCGGTATGAGAAGAAGAAGACCAAACGGATGGCTTTTTATCCTGATACCAATCCTTTCTGGAATGTGGTAGACAAATCCGGCTTAAGGCCTATGCAGGTCCTTACTTTTGAAGGGCTGAAAATGCCGTTTCCATCTACGGAGGACAAGATTCTTACTTATATGTACGGAAATTATATGGAGCTGCCGCCGGTGGAAAAACGGAAGACCCACTACCCTTATATTCTGGATTTGGGAGACGGCACGGTTCTGGGAGACGGAGCGGCAGATAAAACAAAGAAAGAGGATGTGAAGCCATGAATGGGCTTTTCAAGCGGATGACTAAAAATAGTTCAAACAGGACTCCAGAGACTCTGGATCGTCTGAATATAGGGTGGAATATGATAGGGAGCCTGATTTATGCAGGCTCCAGTATGATTTTAACGGCTCTTGTGAACCATCTTGTGGGAGCAGAACAGGGCGGAATCTTTGGATTCGCTTTCAGCACCTTCGGGCAGCAGATGTTTTTGGCTGCCTATTTTGGCATGCGTCCTATTCAGAGTACGGATATTGAGAAGCGGTATACGTTTGGAGAGTATTTCCGGGTAAGGCAGATTACATGTCTGTGGGCCATTGCTTTTGGAATGGTTTATATTTTTATTAATACCTTTCTCATTAGGGACGGATATTCGGCTCAAAAGGCTGCAGTGGTGCTTCTTATGGTTTTTTATAAGGTACTGGATGGACTGGCAGACGTATATGAATCTGAATTTCAGCGGGAGGGCTGTCTTTATCTGACTGGAAAGGCTATGACATTCCGAACGCTGCTGTCTGTGGCATGTTTCTTGGGAAG
>DXFU01000092.1 GCA_019114305.1 Candidatus Hungatella pullicola
CTCCTTATCTTTCTCAGAATAAGCTACCCGTGGCATTACATCACCTCGCGCAAAATAAAAACAAAATATAATTTTCGTTTTTATTTTAATACATTTAATAGAAAAATGCAAGAGAAGTATACTATTAAAATAAGGTGATTTCCTTTTGACGTCGCCCCCACCGGACCGACGGGGCCTAGCGGGCCCACTGGGCCGACCGGGCCTACTGGACCTACCGGTATCACTGGATCTACCGGACCTACCGGTATTACTGGACCTACCGGGCCTACCGGTTCGTCTCCATCTACAGAGCTACTCTCTGCTTATTCTACCCCTTCAGCCCCTGGTTCAAATAACCAACCGTTAATCTTTGACCAGAATGCTGTAACAGTTGGTTCCAGTATATCGCATACGGCTGGAAGCGGTAATTTTACTATTAACACACCTGGGTTATACACTGTTTCATTTCATGGAAATGTTTCCCCGGTATCTTGTGGTACCTTTCCTGTAACTGTTACTCTATTTTTAACAGCAAATGGTACTGCAGTACCAGGAGCGCTGGCTTCCCACACTTTCCACACTTCCTCAGATACTGCCACACTGTCCTTTAGTTTTCCAATGCTGGTACCATGTGCTCCAACTTTACTAAATGTTTTAGCTCAAGGGGATAATTTCTTATATACCGCAGTTTCCCTTTCTATCTACAAATTAGCCAGCAATTAGTGGAAAATTTTTTCAAAAAAGGAGCTGTCGCACTAAATTGAACCGCTCCCTGTCAGGTAGACAGATGAAAAAACAAAAAGTTTTTTATCTCCAACCGTGGTGGTACGGTTGGAGATACTTTTATGCAGCTTTAGTTTGCAGATAGTGTCTTGGTCAGTTACTGCCTGTTCAGTATATTTTCGGCCGTAACCTGTGGCGTGGATTCTATATAGTTTCTCTTCTTTCTCCGACATACAGATTTCAACCCCAAAATCCGCATCAGCCTGCAAATACGTTTTTGATTGACATGAAAGTCAAGAGTTATGCAGTCTTATCGACAACATAACTCTTGACTATTATTACGGTTAGTGATATAGTTGCTACAGTAACCGTAATAAGGAGGTATAAATGAGAGACAACACGAAAGGCGGTGCCTTAACAGAAGTGACATTCTTTATTTTGCTGTCGCTATACACACCCAAACACGGATATGCCATTATGCAATTTATCGAGAGTGAAACGAAAGGGCGCTTACTATTGGGAGCAGGGACATTATATGGAGCCTTGAATACATTACAGGAAAAAGGCTGGATTGTTCCTTGTGGAGCGTTTGATGGACGAAAAAAAGAATACCTGATTACAGAAGATGGGAAAGCGGTTGCCAAGACAGAATTGGAACGACTTCACTCTCTGGTAAGTACGGCAGAAAGGATAATTGGTGGAGAGTATGAGTAAAAAATGCTATCGCTATTTTAACGGGCTATTACAGAAGCAGGAAGAATGGCTGAATAAGATGGCTGAACAAGGGTATCGGCTTATTAGGGTGGATAAAATGCTGTATGAGTTTGAAGAATGTAATCCGGGCCGTGTAGAATACCGAGTTGAATATATCGGTTCCAAATCCCAAAATGACAGTCAAGAATACTTTCAATTTCTCCAAGATATGGGATATAAGGTCTTTTTCAAGAACATCAATCTGAATTACTCTATTGGAAAGGTGAGATACCGACCGTGGGCGGAAAAAGGCGGACGAATTGCCACTAACAACACAACTTTTAATAAAGAATTGTTGATCGTCGAAAAGGAAAAAGACGGAAAACCATTTGATTTGCATACATCTTTTGAGGATAAAATTCAGTATTACGAAAGCCTACGGAAGCCGTATGCTATATACTTCGTCCTTTTTCTTGTTATAGGCCTATTAACGAAAATTCTATTGTTCTCATTGCTGGGACTAATCCCATTAGTACCGGCACTTATTTACCATTATCAAGTTAGAACACTTAAAAAAGAAGCTATGTCAAAGGAATGGTAACCATGAAAGGAAAAAGAAAATCCAACAAAATGATCTTCATTGTTCTGGACATTACACGGATACTGGAAGCGGAAGCCGCTGCTACACAGGAGCCGACTTATCCGACGTAAGCCGGGGCATGAAAAAAGCGGTCACGCCAGGGAGCGTGGCCGTTTGGACAACAAGATAATTATCGTTCTACGACTATGGTAAGCATACACAAATCATCGTTTCCAGTGTTAATAATACTATGCTCCGAGCCTTTCTTGCAGATATGACAGCAACCGGCAGTCAGGACTTCCACCTCTCCGTCACAGATTGCTTTTCCCGTCCCGGACAGGACATAGTTTATATCGTCGCTTGTTTCGTGCTTATGCTTGCCGATAGATCCGCCAGCATGAATACGGCAAGGAATGATTTTTCCATTTTCGCTCATGAACATCTTTGCGGTCATTTCGCCAGTGCCGTTATTCATTCCCGGTGCGGAGCGCTCTGGTATCTCATTGAAATTGATTAGCATAGCGGTTCCCCCTTTTTTGATATGATGATACCACAAAAAATTAAATTTTTCTATCTGCAGCACCTGCTACAAGAAGCTGTTCTTTTCCAGGCAAATTTTTCCGTATACGCCCTATTTTTCACGCCCTATATCGACTGAAAAAATCAGCCCTGTTTCAGATGAATAAAGAACGTTTCCAGAAGTTGTTCCAGCTTAGGACTGCCGTTTTATGAAACAATAAGGATCCTCCTCTTACTGCTCTCCCATATGTAATAGCTGTTTTGTGTCAACCATATCCCCCTCTTTCAATGACTCAGAGTCCTCTACTGCAGCATATGATAGCAGAATTATCTATGATACGATTACGAAAAATTGTCGGACGACATTTAAAAATTTTCTATAAGCCTGCACTTTCTGGTTGCTTCTTGGAACAAACTGAGTTAAAATTACCATAAAAAAGAAGCATTGTTCAGCATATTTTCTTTAGAAAAAGGGGAAGTGAATTTATGAAAAAGGCGGTTTTTATGGGCCTAGCTCTAAGCATGTGTTTCTCATTCAATGCTTATGCGGGGCAGTGGAAAGAGGATGCAAACGGCTGGTGGTGGCAGTGGGAAGATGGCTCATATCCTTACAGTACCTGGGAATGGTTGGATGGAAACAGAGATGGCATTGCAGAGCATTACCATTTTAATGAAAATGGATATCTAGATACCAACACCACCATAAACAACGATCAAGTTAATTCCGATGGTGCCCGGATTTGGAACGGAATCGTACAGACACAGCAGGTGCCCATTTACAATCCTTCTGCTGTAGGGAATCCTCCTCTGGTTCAGCCACAATCCGGCTTTGTAAAGCAGAAATGGATAAATTTGCTCGGACAGAATCAGCAATACGTAACATCCGTCTTGGACAAAATTCTGGTTTCCGATTCTGGTGTGACCTATTTTGTGGATGATCATGACGATTCTAGTGATATCTATATATGGAACGATATCTGGAATGACCAGGGAATCGTTGACTGCGTTTATTCCTATGAGCTTTCATCCATATGCAACGCTGACAAGGACAAGACCTATTCTGTCAGCGAAATTACAGCTCTGCTTGGCAATGATGTGAAGCGATTTGAGGAGAGCGATACCTATGCCGTATGGATTTTATCCGAGTCTCCCATGGTTTACTTGGAACATTCTAAATTAACAAAGCTGGCAAATGGAAATTTCCGCCTGCCGGCATATTCTTTGAAATACTATCCTGGATTATAAATTACTGTTCGGGTACAGTCAATCTGTCATAGTTTATAACTTTATGAAAAGCCTTTGAAAAAAGAAGCGCATCTGCTTTGTCTGTTAAGCAAAATATCCGTGTTAAGCATAAATAGCTATTTCTGTAGGACCCATGATACCGGCAGATCCGGTAGGTTTGGGACGATGTTAAAAGGAAAGGGAATATAAATCCCAAAACAATGGGAAACTACCAAAAATAACGTATGGAGCCGTCCAGAACAACCTGGGCGGCTTTTTTCTTAGGTAACATGCTGTATAAGGTGTGAAGAAAAATTTTAAATAAAAGTCAGAATTATTTTATGCAACAAGCAGAATTTCCTGACGGCTGGCCTTGAAAATAGGCCTCATTCCATTTTACTGCCTGGGACTTTGGATGGATTTCTCTTGCTTTGCAGTGGCATTGGTAAGCTTTCTTTCTGTCTCCCAGCCGATCCCAGCACACACACAGCTGAATCCACGGAATATAATCATAATAATCCTTCTGAATAAAGGCTCCCGATGTCTCATCCGGAACTGTCTTCAACGCTGCCTCATACCAATATACAGCCTGCTTTAATTTCCCCTCCTCCATAAACATTCTCCCCAGCCCGCAGCATACTTCCGCTCTGGGCGTATCCCACAGGAATGTTTCTACCAAAACGGAATATGCCCTTTTCCTTTCTTCCTGTTTTTCCAGGCAGCTGGACAGAAGAACCGCCCCATCTATTTTATTTTCCAGCCATCCCTCCTGCTCCTTCAGATAATTCTGAAATACCTCCGCTGCCTCCTTATATCTTTGATGATCATACAGTTCCCTTCCAAAATAAAACTGGCTTCTGGGATCAAGGGTTTTTCCGCCGGCAATCATTTTCTCATAAATTCTCAGATTTCGGTCCTTATCCCCAGGCTTCACCTTATCATGAATAATCTCTATATCAGAATACAGTATTTTTCCCCCCAGGGACACTGCCTCGTGAACCTGCCCCTGAAACCAAAAGCCGGCCCGGTTTCGCAAAATCCGTTCTCTGTAGTAAGACAATATAGGTCTCCCGCCGTCATCTTTCCCTATAACATATCGCATCATGACCACATCCTGTGGCTCCTCATCCAGCTTTTCCTTAAGCTTTTTCAATTTTTGTACATTGCTTTCATCTATTACATCATCTCCGTCCAGCCACATCCAGTAGTCCATAGAAGCTTTGCTTACGGCTTGGTTTCTGGCCTTTGCGAAGTCATCCTCCCAAGGAATCTGAATAATCTGATCTGCGTATTGCTCTGCAATCTCTACGGTTCTGTCAGAAGATCCGGTATCTGCCACAATAATCTCATCTGCCGCCTCCCTCATTGCCCTAAGCACCCGTTCCAGGGTTGCCTCCTCATCCCGCGCAATCATACACAAGCTGACTGTCGCCATTTCATTTTACTCTCCCATACAGGGAAAGCGGCAGAATGTGCTTCGCGCCATCCTGCCGCTTTCTTTTTTACTTTAATTATATGTAACAGCCGCTCTTTGGGATACAAAGTCCTTATTTCCCCTCAGTTCGTTTCCAGTAATCTCTCGTCTCCCTGACTACAACTCCATTAAGAGCCAAAAGAGCTACCAAGTTAGGAAGAGCCATAAGCGCATTAAATATATCCGCAATTGTCCACACAGCTTCCACTGTCATAAAAGGTCCCATAAAGATAGCAAGAATATACAGTCCCCGATAAATTATTACCGCCTTTTTGCTTCCGCCGGACAAATATTCCAGACATTTCTCTCCGTAATAATTCCAGCCAATAATTGTAGTAAAAGCAAAGAATATAAGGCAGCACATAAGAATAAAAGCGCTTGCCTGCTCTGGAATAGGCAGTCCCATCTGAAACGCCCTTGTTGTCACCGCCACGCCGTCCAATCCCACGTTATAGGAACCGGTAACAACAATGGAAAGTCCTGTCATTGTACAAATAATAATGGTATCAATAAAGGTTCCCGTCATAGATACCAGTCCCTGGCGGGCCGGTTCCTTTGTCTGAGCTGCCGCCGCCGCAATTGGCGCGCTTCCAAGGCCTGCCTCATTAGAGAAGATTCCTCTGGCGATTCCTTTCTGCATGGCCACAAGAACGGAGCCGAGAGCGCCTCCTCCTATGGCCCTGAGACCAAATGCGCTTTCCAGAATTAAGGAAAATGCCTGAGGAATCTGTCTCCAATGAGTGCCTAAAATTACCAGACAGGCAGCCACGTAAATAACCGCCATAAACGGAACCACCATTTCCGATACTCTGGAAATTCTCTGTATGCCTCCGATAACTACCATAGCCACACAAACAGTCAGGATTAATCCGGAAATCAATACTGCCAAAGAGTACTCTCTTCCAAACAGTACAATTTCTCTGCTGACTTCACTGTCAAAAAAATCTCCCACTGCCGAGGTAATTCCATTTACCTGTGTAAAGGTTCCTATTCCCAGAAGACCTACACAGGCGCCGAAGAACGCGAATAACATTCCCAGCCACCGAAAATTTTTCCCCATACCATTTTCAATATAGTAAAATGGACCTCCAAGCACATGGTTCTCTGAATCTACCACACGGTAACGAATTGCCAAAACTCCTTCCGCGTATTTAGTTGCCATGCCAAATAAGGCGGCAATCCACATCCAAAACAGGGCTCCCGGGCCGCCTGCTACCAGAGCAGTAGCTACACCCACAATATTTCCGGTTCCTATGGTTGCCGATAACGCCGTACACAAAGCGGCAAAACTGGTTACTTCTCCCTCTCCTTCCTCCTCATTTTGCACCATATAACTCAAGGCCTTGGGAAGCCTTCGAATCTGAATTCCCCCCAGGCGCACAGTCAGGAAAATACCTGTGGCAAGAATCATGACAATGAGGGGAACTCCCCATACAAAATTGTCCACTGCAGTCAGCGCGTTGTTAATCATCTGAAACATACTTCTTTCCTCCATCTTTGAATACAGCAAAAAAGGAAGCATTCCCCGGCTCTGAGCCGGAAACTGCTCCCTCTAAAGAGTAGGAATAGACAGTGTCCTGTTAAGAACAATTGCTCTGTCCTTTTGCCTGAGAGATCGACAGTTCTTTTTTCTCCTGCCTTACACCTTCGGCGCTCATTCTGAGACTCTCCAGAGTTTGCTTTTTACGTAATTTACCATATCCTGGCAGGAGAATCAAGTATTTCTTTCCGTACAATTTTGTTCTCTTCTTTTTCTTATGAGGAAACGCCTTCTGTATTTCAGTCCGGCATAATCGGTAATCCGCTTCAAATATACACAATCCATCACTCCGCCGGCCACTCCAATTACCGGAATTCCCTGAATAAATTTCATATACAGCAGCTCATCTGCAAGCTTTTGGGCTGTACAGGAAAGAAGCCTTTTCCGGTCTCCTATTCCCTCTCTGCTCTCCTCCATATCCTGATTCAGGAGAGTTTCTCCCTGTTTAAATTCTTCTCCGTAGGTGACACTGGCCAATATTAAACGGAGAATAAAGATCTGCTCCTCTGGAGTGTCATAGGAAAATCCATAGCTTAAAGCAATCTCATAGATACTTTTAAAAATCATAGCTGTAAACAGAAAAATATCTGGAATGCCCACACCAAAAAACCCCGTTCCGATTCCCTCAGCCGCAGAAACAGCCACATTTTTCGCCGCACTCATTCCCGCGCTCTTAGAAAAAGCTTTCAGATTTTTTCTGCTGTTTTTCAGCTGACAGCCGTATTCCCGCAGTTTATAATCATATTCTTTCTTCTCCTTTTGGCAGGTCTTCTCAATAACGGAAGTTCCCTTTTCAAAAATTATCTGAAATGCTTTGCAGAAAGCAGAATTCAGAGTTTCTTCCAGCGAAGGCGGAACTTTACCTTCCAGTTTTTCTTTAAGAAAAAAAGTCTTTGCCTTTTGCTGTTTGTCACAGAATCCGGCCTCATCCCTGATCAGCCTGTTCCACTCCTTATCCCACGGTGTCTTTTTTCCACCGAAGCCAGAGACAAAATTCATATCAGCGCACCTCGCTTCCAAATGGCATAAGGGCCAGCTTTGCCAGCTTAAAATGCTGAAGGCCAAAAGGAATTCCCACAATGGTAATGCACAAAACAACCCCCAGAACTGCCGATTCTAAAGCAAGAGGAATTCCGGATACCAAAAGCCAGATAAGATTTAAAAGAAAGGAACCGGCTCCTCCTCCATATTCCACTTCCTTGCCAAAGGGAAAAAAGCTTAACCCGGCCAGCTTAAAGCACTGAAGTCCAACCGGAATTCCTACAATTGAAATACACCAAAGACAGCCGGCCAGCAGCCAGCTAAGGCCTGAAAGACAGCCTCCAAAAATAAACCAGAGTACATTTCCAAGACAGCCCATAAACACACCCTCCTTACAGTTTTCTTACTTCAGGTGAAATCTTCCTGTAAAAAGAGAGTACCATTCCTGGCCTCCTCCCGCAAGAACCCTAAGAAAAGTTTAAGGAAAAATACTGTTTCCCATAAGGACAGCGCTGCTGCTACCGCTCTATAAAAACCGCGCTATGGGGAAGGAGCATATTTTCCCCCTGGACATACTGGTCATATCTTTTCCCCTTTTCCTTTACCTCATAAGGATAAGACGTATGATTAATGACCAAAATTCCGTGTTCAAATTCCTTTTTCTCAATATTTCTGTGAAAATCCAGTTTTTCTTCCAATGCCTCTTCCAGAAGCTCTTTCAAAAGGTTTCGTTTTATCATATTCAAAGGATACAGCTCATTATTCTTCTGTTCTCTTGGAACATGGGGACAAATCTTTGCTGTGTACGCGTATCCGTAATCAAATCCCAGAGACACAACGCTTCCTTCCCCAATCCTCTGTCTCACAACGGCGGCAGCGCCGTCGGATAAATAGGTTCCAAGAACTTCTCCCTGTATATAAGACCGATAACAGGTACTTGGAACCATACATCCTTCTCCCAGATTCACCCCATCTGCCCGATGCTCCTGCGCCTTTAAAGAAAAGGCCAATTCTGCCAGACGGCTGCCGGGACTGTGAATGACCCATCCGCCCTGTATCACAAACTCTCTCAGCCACTGCTCAAGCTTTAAGTCACGCTCTGCAGGATAACAGTCATCCTCTGGGAGGATAACAGCATCGTAAGAAAATTGGCCGTCCTCTTCCCACAAAATCTTTCCATCTACAACATCCGCGTCTGCCCCCACATCCAGACATGCGTGATAGTAGCCCAGCAGATCCAGTCTTCGCTCCTTATTATTCTCTGTCCTCATGGTTTCACAGAGAGCCATGGCAGACGGAAACAAAATCGCTGTTTTTGCAGACTTCCTTTTCCCAAGTCTGGGAAGAATTTCCTGAAGCCACTCATTGGCCCGTTTCAGAGACTGGTTAAAATATTCCTCCATACGGTGAAGCACACCTCCGTCATCCAGACCGCACATACCGTAAGAAGTATACCCGGACGCGCCGCTTGCTGCTATGGAAGCCACAGTCTCACATGGAGTAATCACATCATAGATGTGATTGTAAAGAAATCTTCCCCAGTATATGCCTCCCACAAATTCTCTGCCGCGGTTCATATTTCTCATCATACTGTGATGGCAGCTGGCAACATAAATATCCGCATCACCCTGGGGAGTTACAGGTACAGACAGAAAATTGGCGCAGTCTACATATTTTGAAAGGCTGTAAAGATCTATTCCCCGTACTGCCGTATCCCACAGATCGGCCATACCGACACCAGACAGCATGGTCCCATCCACATTGAGAAAATACCCCCACTGTGCCAAATCCGGGCAGAGCCACAGATCCTTGTCCAGACGATGCAGCCTCTCCTTCATATCTTTAAAATAGTCGATCAGCTCATCCCTCTGCCACCTTCGATTATCTGCCAGTATCCAGAATGCCGGTTCTCCCTTAAAAGCCTCCTCCTGGGAAAAGCTGGTCCGGTCTGGAAATCTGAGAGTAAACCAGTATTCTTCCGGCTTAAGCGTCTCAAATGAATCAGCCTTAAGCCCATAGACTTGGTTTAATTGTTCTATCCGGCCATCATACCGGCCTTTCAGCCAGGTCAGATACCTCTTTCTGCCCTCCTCATCAAAGCTTGGAGCTACAATAGGGTCCCACATGCTGCACATAGGTTTCTTCTCCCCATCCTCTGTAAGGATAACCGTCTGCTGCGCGCCGTAAAGTTTTAAAAGTCCATGGACATGGTCTTCCATAGATTTTCTTGCCTTAGGCGACCAGTATCGATACCATTTTCCATCTCTTCCATCAGGCTGAACTACCGACTCTCCGTAAATTGGCGGGCTGAACCGGATATTGGGATACAGGTTGTCTCCGTTAAGATACAGAGACAGAAAATCATAGGAAATTCCCTGTTCAATCAGTTCCTTCTGCAAAAATTCCTGCATTTTCACATACTGGCTTGCCTCGCCTCCGTTAAATCGTTCCCTGAAATCTTCCCATGCCTTTGAATCCAAAAGCACACTGTTAAATCCCAGATTTTTAATCAGTTCCACAGCTTTGCGTACAAAATTTTCATCGTCATAGGCCGGACGGTAAAAATTGCCGAACCATAAATTGGTAAAAGCCTTTCCTGTTTTCTTATCTATAATCATGAGACCATTCTCCCTTATTGTTTTTTTCTGATTCTTCTTCGATAAGCGCTTGGCTTTTCCCCATAGTTTTTTTGAAACAGATCGGAAAATGCTCTTGGGTCGGCAAATCCAACCTCCCTGGCTATTTCATATGTCGTCAGATCCGTAGATACCAAAAGAGGCAGCGCATGGCGCAGGCGCACCTGTCCCAAATAGTCCTTAAAATTAATCCCCATATTTTTCTTAAAATAGCTGCTGAAATAATAGGAATTCATATGAACCACTCCCGCCATAATCTCCAGTGTCAGCGGCTCCATGTAATGGGATTCTATGTATTCTGCTGCCAGGTCGATTTCCTTGCGTTCACTGGACGCCGCTTTTTTCTGTACTTTCTCAAACAGCTGCAAAAAGGAGTTTTCAAACATTTTTGTCATCTGCTCGAAGCTTTCCAGTCTCCGCCCCGCCTCCAGAAGATTTTTCACATCCAGTTCATCAAATTCAATTCTGGCCTCCTTAAGCATCTCCCCCAAAAGCCTGAGGGTGCTGCAAAAATAGTAGCAGGCATTTTCCCTGGAGTAAGCGCAGGAGCGAAGAATCCGGCGGCACAGTCTTTGATAAGCTTTCTGATAATCTTCCTTTTTCTGGGACAGCAAAAGTTCCCTCATCTCCTGCCTGGTTTTCATCAGCTCTTCCATGGCTTTTTCCTCATCTTCTTCCCTTAAAGGCAGATCAAAGACGTACTGCTTAAGAGAATGGGCAAAAAAAGGAAGATCCCTGTACGCTAAGCAAAGGTCGTACTGTTCCCTCACATGACTTAAAGAATCTGTAAGCCCTGCCGCCAGGAAACAGACATGAACTCCGGCTTTTTCGAACAGACATGTTTCCATTTCTGTTACATAAGAAAGAGCCTCTGCCCGATCCATCCCTTTCAGGATTACCACTGTATTTCCCTCTTTTTCAAATTGAATCCCCCTTCCTTCTTCATTCAGCCATTCCTCCAATTCCCCAATAAGGGAAAACTGGATCAGCCTCCGTATCTGTCCTTCTTTCCCTGCCAGCAAAGGAACTGCCACCATTGTCACATAGCAGTTTTCTTCCATGCCAAGAAGGGCGGAATAATCCTTTTCCATAGAAAATAAAGGTTCCTTTGTGCTATTCAACGGAGCGCACCGCTCAAGAGCAGTGAGAAGCTCTTCCCGAATGATAGGCTTCAGCAAATAATCTTTGGCTCCAAACCGCACTGCATCCTTGGCATACTCAAAATCCTGAAAGCCGCTTATAAAGATCACATTGGTCTTCTCGTTCTGATCTCTCAATTCCTTCAGTACCTGAATTCCGCTGAGTCCAGGCATAGAAATATCCAACAGGGCAATGTCCGGCTTTAATGCCAGAATTCCTTCCAAAGCCAGCTTTCCGTCTGTGTACTCTCCTACAATCTCAATTCCCAGCCCCTGCCAGTCCAAAAGCTTTCGGATTCCCCTGATAATCACAGTTTCGTCGTCAGCGATAATCATCTTTATCATAATGTTCCCCCTTTATCTGTATTGGCAGAAGAATCCTGACAATGGTTCCAAGTCCGGGAGAGCTGTCTGCTTTTATGCCGTATTCTTCCCCGTACAAATAACGTATTCTGTCATTTACATTTTTTACTCCAACACTTTTCCAGTTATATTCATCTTTTACGCCGATTTCATCGCTTTCCAACAGAGCCATCATTTTTTCCAGCTGGTTCTTATCCATTCCCACCCCGTTGTCCATAATAGTGATTTCCAGCTTCTCGTTTTCCCGGACTGTCTCCATAAAAATTCTTCCTGTCCCCCCCCTTGGGTTTGATTCCATGAACGTAGGCATTTTCTACCACAGGCTGCAAAATAAGTTTTGGAACCATAATCCTATCCAGGCCGTTTCCTGAAATTTCAAACTGAATGTTGCCCTGAATTCTGCAGTTGAGAAGAAAGATATATTTTTTTACAATGTCCACTTCCTTTTCCAAAGGCACCAGATCTTCCACCGGCCCTATGAGATAATGAATTTGTTCCGACAAAGCCTCAATCATGGATGAAACCTGGTGGTCCTCATTCTCCAAAGCAGTCATGCGTATAATCTCCAGGGTATTATACAAGAAATGAGGATAAATCTGAGATTTTAAGGCGGTAAGCTCTGCCTCATTCTGCTTAATCTGAGCCACATAAGACTTATTAATATAGGTTTTCAGCGCAGCCGACATCTGATTGAACCGGCTGGAAAGCTCTCCGATTTCGTCATTTTTTTCCACCTTCAGGTTGATATCAAAATCTCCCGTTTCTACCCGCTTCATCTGCTTCATCATTTCAGTGAGCGGCCTTGTCAGCCTTCGTGAGAAAAAGATGGATCCCAAAACAAGGGCAAGGGTGGAAATTCCAATCACAAGATACATCATCCGGTAGAGATTCTCAATGGCGGCGAAAGCTCTCTGGGGATCCAGCTCCACAACAGTGCTGATTCCATATTCTTCGCTTTCTGTCTGAAGAACCATACCGTTTTTTTCCTGCCCCATGGAATTCAGGTCAACGTATTGGCCCACAGCTTCCGGCTGGTTGCTGTACAGACAAAACTGATCTTCGAACGTAATGTAAAGCTTTTCATTTCGAATAAAATCTACTGAATCAATAAGGCTGGTGATTCTTGCCGCGTCAATATCCAGATACAGGGTTCCCACATAATTCATATTTTCTATGCTCCCCCGAAGATCGTAGTAATTTCTGGCCACGGTAAACACATCCGACGGCATGCTGCTGCTGATATATGTATCCTTGTGAATGGGGTATATCATCATCTTCCTGGAAGTTTTATCAAGTTGTTCCCTGCCCACGGCCTTGTAAAACAGTTCCTTACTGCCCATATAATTATTTCTTACGTTCACATGAAAAGAAATCTCATTGCCGTTTAAATCCTGCCCTACAAAATGGGCGGACTTTATATACATATCCGTATTCATAAGATTTCTGAGAAAAGCCTCCATATCTGCCTTCCTTCTCTCTTCCATATTTTCAGGGTCATATCCGATTCCGTACACAATCTGTCTGAAATTGTCAAAGGTCATATAATTGACTGCCGTTTCATTGGAACTGAAATTATAGTAGTAGGGCATCTTTGTAATGGTATTATAGGAAGTAAGCATGTTGTCAAAACGGCTCTCCACAGAGATAACCGCCTGCTCATAGGTATCTGTAACTACTTGTCTGTACTGTTCCAGCATGGTACGGAACAAAACCGTAACCAGAATCACCATAGGCGCCAGCCCGGATATAATGATTACCAGAGCAAACTTATGGAACATTCCAAGTCTGATTTCCCCTCCTGTTTTTTTCATCTGACGTTTTCCTCCCTGTTTTTGTAAGACAAAGTATGTACATTATAACACAGCCCTTATACAAAGGAAATCCGATCCCAACTACGGCCAAAACGCCGCCCTAAGGATATGCATCCTAAGGCAGCGTTACTGCTCCATACACCCGTCTGTCAGCCCTTGGCTGCTCCTGCTGTAATTCCTTTCACAAAATATTTCTGGAACATACAGAAGATAATCAGCGCCGGTACAATGGAGATAATGGTTCCTGCAAACACAATATCCCATCGGGCTGTGAACTGGCCTACAAAGCCTGCAATTTCAACTGTAATGGTTTTGGCTCTTCCGCTTGGAAGTACCAGGTAAGGCATAAGGAAATCATTCCAGATACCAAGGCCGTTTAAAATTACCATAGAACTGGTACAAGGTCCTAACAAAGGAAAGGTTACTTTCCAGAATGTCTGGAAGGGAGAACAGCCGTCGATCATAGCCGCCTCCTCAATTTCCAGAGGAATCCCTTTCAGAAAGCTGCAGTAAAGAAGGGTTCCAAAGGCGACAGAACCAGAGATATAACATACAATGGGACCCAGCATGTTGCCGAACAATCCAAACATCTTCATTTCCTTAAAGAGAGGAAACATGTAAAGATGGAAGGGAATCATCATGCCGGCTAAAAAGAAGCTGTAAATGAAACTTGTAAATTTGCTTTTTCTCCTTTCAATGGCGTATGCCGCCATAGGAACCACACACACAATCAGCAGCTCAGACACAACTGTTAGGAAAACCGTATGGATAATGGCTGTTCCAAAATCAGACATAGCAAACAGATCCACAAAGTTCTGCGTATAGAAGGATGTAGGAAAAGCCACCGGATCCTTCAGAATATCGCCGTTGCTTTTAAAGGCTGACATCAGAGCAAACAATACAGGGTAAATAAAAACAAAAGCCAGAACTACTGCTGCTGCCATCAGGATATAATCTGATAATTTCGGTTTCTTTACTGCTCTCATTACAGCTGCACCTCCCTGCTCCGCAGAAACTTCTGCTGAATCGTATTAAGTATGATAATAATGAACAGCAGCATAATTCCTACCGCCGTGCCAAATCCCTGTCTTCCTTCGTTAAATCCTACCTTATACAGCAGGTAAACCAGGGTTTCTGAGGTAAATCCAGGACCGCCGTCTGTCATTACGTTGATCTGGTCGAACACTTTCAGACCGTTAATCAACGATAAAGTAAAGTTAATGGTAAAAGCTCCTGAGATCAAAGGGATGGTAATATTCCGGAATTTCTGCCATGGAGAAGCGCCGTCAATCTCTGCCGCTTCAATTACATCTGTAGATACGCTCTGAAGAGACGCCAGGTAGATAATCATGTAGTAGCCCGCTCCCTTCCAAACCAGAACGATACCAATCATAATAAGGGTAAGACTGGTATTGCCCAGCCAGTCCTGCTTAAACTGTCCCAATCCAATATCTGTCAGAATGCTGTTAATGGCTCCGAAATTGTAGTTATACATAATCTTCCAGATAAAACCTGATACAATGCCGCTGATAAGCACCGGAATATAAAAGGCGCTGCGGAACACGTTTTTCCACCAGCGTACTTTATCTACCAAAACGGCAAGCCCAAGGGCAAAGGCATTTTCTAAAACGGAGATAAATACGGTAAGTATCAACGTGTTTTTCAAAGCGTTGCCGAATCGGGCGCTGGTAAAAATTTCTCTATAGTTGGCAAGCCCTACAAATTTCACTTCCGGACTGATTCCATCCCAGGAAGTAAAGCTGTAATATACACTGCTGACAGTAGGCACTATAATAAAAAGAACATACAATAGCAGCGCAGGTGAAATAAATGCCAAAGCTGTCTTATCAATTTTCCATTTTCCTATTTTAATCATTCTTTTTCCCTCTCAGTCCCGGCCCGCTGCCGGCGTTTTTGGGCAGAAAAAGGCTCATGCCCTTTTTTGCTGCATGAGCCTTATATTCCTCCTTTAGTTTACGCCTACTCCTGTTACCGGATTAAAGCTTTCTGCTGCAACCTGCCATGTTTTATTCATTTCCTCACATGCAGAGTCAATATCTCTGGTTCCCTGAAGAACCTCAATTAAAGTCTTATATGTAAAGTTTCTGAAGTCCGGAGGCAGCTCGTTGTTGCCGGATTTTCCGTTCCACATTGGAGTCAGAGAATCAGCAGTATTGGTCGCGTCAATCACCTCCTGGAGAACAGGAAGTATATCCATATCAGGGGTCTCCACTGTAGACGGAATCGCATTCATATTTTCACAGTGAATCTTGTAATTTTCCGGAGCAAAGAAGAACTTGATAAATTCCTCTGCCGCTGCCTTCTTATTGGGATCCTGGGCTGCTTCAGCGGAAATTGCCAGACCGCCGACACCGGAACCGCCTACCAGCCTTGTCTTTCCGTCGGGACTTGGTACCGGGAACCAGCCAAGTTCAAATTCCGGATCCGCCTGTAGAATCTGACCAAACATATGTGTTCCGGAGAACATCATAGCCGCCATATCGTTTACCAGGAAAGTGGTAATCTGAGCGTCAGGAGTGGACACCCAGCCTTCCTGGGCATACTCCATAATTTCCTGCATTTCCTCAAAGGTCGCCTTAATAGCAGGATCAGAGAAGTCTTTGGAACCATCATAGCAGTGTTCAATAAAGTCCGGATCCACGCTCATCACCTGATCGTCATAGGCTTTATTAAACCAGAATCCCATATGCCACAGGTCCTGGCCGCCTACTACCAGAGGGGCCATGTCTCCTTTGTCTTTGATCGCCTGGCACAGAGCAATAAATTCTTCGTAAGTTGCAGGTTCTGTCAAGCCATTTTCGTCAAAATAAGCTTTGTTGTAAATAATGCCGTTGGTATTTTCTCCTGCAAGAGCCGCAGTATAAACCTCTCCGTTAAATTCCATAGGAGCTTTAAAAAGGGAAACTATCTCGTCAGAGAGAGGGGCCAGCTTGCCGGCTCTTACATACATGGCCGTATCTCTCATCTCCATAATATCTGGAAATTCCCCTACGCTGTCTTTTGTTTTTAATAATTCAGAATAATTTCCGCCATTGCCTGGCTCAATGGTTACCGTAATCATATCATGAGTTTCGTTAAAACGATTGACAATCTCATTCATGGATTTTTTGGCGCCTTCGTCGCCGTCGGCGAAAATGAAGGTTAAGTTCGTCTGCTCTGTTACAACAGAGTCTGCGTCTCCTTCTGATCCGGCAGTCTCACCTTCTCCGGAAGTCTCTGCCGAAGCTGCCTGCGTCGTCGCCGCAGATGAAGCCTCGCTCTCTGTCACGCTTTGATCTCCGCAGCCTGTAAGAGATACCGCCATAGCCGCTGCAAGTGTTACTGACAGTAAACCTAATTTCTTTCTCATAGTTACCTCCCTTTCGTAAACATTTTGTTCACTTGTTTTTGATAGCTATATCATAGCAAAAAGTTCACTGCGGCAACACCGGGGTTTTAAAGAGGAAACTGTGAATTTTTAAGATTTCTTTTAAAAATCCCCTGTTTTATACTCAAAAAATTGAAAATCCGCATATTTTCCCAATCCGGTCAGATCCTGACAGCAAATTCCGGTCATAGATCCGGTAAACCAGCCCTCCATACAGGCCTCATCACTCATAAAGTCCCCGTTTATTTCTTCCCCTATGGGCATAAGATTTTCCTCATCGTATCCATAATAGAAGCGAATCCTGAAATTTTCAGATACAGCCTTGAGATAAACAGCGCCTTCCTTCACAGGTACCGGTTCTGACAGGTTCTCATAAACCCTGTTCTCACCTTTCAGCAGGCAGATACATCTTCCCACCTCTTCATCCCAGGTAAGATGAAGGTAAAGATAATTATCGGTATCATACATGACGATCAGCCCTGCCATCTCCTTAAATACCTCAGGCTCAAATTCCAAGGCAGTCATCACAGAAAAATCAAACTCTGTGATTCTTCTCGCTATCAGTGACTGAGAAAACCAGCTGGATAAGCCTGATCTGCCATACATGCGAAGGTATCCCGGCCGTTCTGTCAGGCTGATATAGCGCTTTGTCATAGGAATTCTCAGAGACTGATAACAGCTTCTCAGAACAGGGCTGTCAAACGTATCTCTCTCACAGATTTTTCCCGCCGGAGAATGAGAAAGACTCTCGGGCCATTCTTCCCTGCAACCGGGAGCAGGAACCTCCGCAAAAGGAGCCGTTCCTCCGCCTTCCAATACGGGCCAGCCCTCTTCTGTCCACGCAACCTTTTGAATGGCCGTTTCCCTTCCCAAAGGATACCTTCTCTCACCGGCAAACCTTGGATGACCAAAGGTTCTCTCCCAGTCAGAAGGGTTTCTTCCCTCTCCCGCTCTTCCGCACAAATGAACCATATACCACTGGCCGTCGGCAGTCTCCACCATATCGCAGTGTCCAGATTTCTGAAGGAGAATATCCGGATGATGGCGGCTGGTAAGAATGGACCATGCCTCTTTGTCATCCTTTCGCTCCATAAAGTCAGCCTGGAACATCTCATAAGGCCCCCATACAGATCTTGATCTTAAAACAGTCTGCCCATGACCTTCTCCGGTTCCCGTATCGGCGCAAAATAAATAATACCAGTCTTTCCGTTTAAAAATATGAGGTCCCTCCAGGAAAATCTTGTCTCCGCGGTAAATTTCCTTCCACGGTCCCACCATTTTCTCCTTTTCGTCGTCATACTCCTGAAGAATCAGCCTGCCTGCATATTTCTTGGGAACCCGGTGATCCGTAACCATACTGACCATATATTTTTTCCCGTCGTCATCATGAAACAAAGACGGATCAAAACCAAAATTGTTTAAAGGAATAGGGTCTGACCATGGACCGTGAATGTTTTCTGACTTTACCAGGTAATTTTCTGTATCGTACATATTGCAGTAAAATGCCCGTACGACCGTGTATGCCAGATAAAAGATTCCTTTATGCCAGGTAAGACAAGGGGCCCAGATTCCCTGGGAGATTCCTACTCCCCGCAAATCCAGCTTTCCAGGATCTGTGAGAATATAGCCGTCATCCTCCCAGTGAACAAGATCTGTGGAATGACTCAGCTTCACACCGGGCCACCATTCAAAGGTAGAGGTGGCAATATAATAATCCTTTCCTACCCGGACAATGGAAGGGTCTGGGTGGAACCCTCTTAATACAGGATTTTGAATTTTCATAACCTTCATCCTTTCCAAATAAGATTACCCACAGTATAATCGCCCTGACCCTTTATCGCAATTGCCTGTTTAGCCGGGAACTGACCAATTCTACTTATTGCAGCTATAAATTATGCCGTACGCCAGCCTATCCGGTATATCTCAAAAGGCTTTCCATCTTCAGCCGCACTTGGGTTCTATAAAAAAACAGAGCCATAGGCTTTCTCTGAGACTGCTCTCAGAATGCCAAATGACTCTGTTTCTATTGCAAACGTATATTTTATTCTGCTACTGTTACCGATGTAATATGTGGATTTACTCCCTCATACCAATACAGAAATCCCTCCATATCAATGGTCTGTCCAATCTCAAGAGCTTTTACAGCGGAATAAACCTCTGTTGAACTGTCGCACAAATAGGACTCAACGGTAAAGGTGTAGGTCTGTCCATTATAGGAAGCATTGAAATAAAGATCATCGCCTTCTGTACCGGAACCATCCCAGTTATATAAGAAAGCTACATCGTTGCCGCTGTCATCCTGTCCTGCTGATTCTACAGTCAGTCCCTTAAACTCTACAAACTGATTCTGATGATCGATCAGCTGGTCAGTTCCCAGCAATTCTGTTACATCAAGAGCCGGAGCTATATACTCTTCCCCTTCGATGATCTCAAAGGTTCCATCCATGATCTCCACCTCGCCGGACCACTCAGCCTTATAGCCTGTCACCTGAATTTTAGTTCCTGGAACCAGTTTCTCATAGTCCTCTTCGGAACATGCCATATTGTAAAGGAAATAAGCTCCCTCCTCATCCTGGGCATAAACCGTAGCCTGATTTTCCCACCAAGACTGCTTTGCCTGAACATAAGCCTGAACGGTAACCTCAGTGTCCAGCTCCGCATCCATATACTCCTGGTAGCTCATCACATCTGCCGCTTCTGTAGTCTCCTGATCAGACTCTGTCTCAGCCGCAGACTCTGTGGTCTCTTCTGCTTCTGCTGTTGTTTCTGCTGCTGTAGTGGCGGCAGTTGTTTCTGTACTGGTTCCGCCTGTGCAGCCAGTCACAGCGGCAGCCATAGACACAGCCAATGCCATAACCAATAATTTTTTCATAATATCTCTCCTTTTTCAAAAATATACAACACAGTTATTATAACTGAAAAATTCAGGAAATCAATGGCTTTTCTTTCTGTTTTTCATTTTGGAAACAGCCAGATAGGCAAAAATGAAAACCCATATCACGGCCAAAGTCCCCAAAAGAACTTTGGCAGTTGCCGGAAGGGGACCTAAATCTGTTTTTCCCTCTGTCATCGTCTCCTGCTGATCCAAATGATAGAGAGAGGTTACATCACGGAAAAGACTTTCTATATAAGCCTCATCTACTTCCTTCTTTCGGCGGACAGACTTGGTCACTTCCTCAATCAGCTGACCGGCGGCGCTGCGCAGGGAAGCAGATCCATTAAATACCGGCGTCACAAAAGTGTCTTCTGCATGATCCAGAAGAAGCTGGGATGCCTGAATTTTAACGTCATAATAGGTATTGTTATCTTCCCCGGCGCGAGAGAGGTAATCCTGATATTCCGGCGAATTCTGGGCCAAAAGCGTCACCGGCACATATCCTTCTGTACTGGAGTAGGCAATTTGAACCTTGTTGCTCAAAAGATATTGAGCAAACAGCCAGGATGCCAGAACCTCCTGAGGATCCTCTTTATTAAAAATACAAAGAGAAGGTCCCTGAGAAATCATCTGGGGATGTTCCGGATCATACTGAGGCACAGGTCTTACGGCAATCTCAAAATCCACCAGCGCTTCCTCTGCAATATCCACCAAAGGGGCCTCGCTTCCCATCCAGGTAGCTCCTGCAGTGGAGTCGATGGCAAAAACGCATTGGCCGGCGTTAAGAAAATTAGCAGGGTAACCGGAAATCTTGAACGTAGAAAATGCTCCGTTCTCTGTATAGTCGGCAATGGTGTAAAGGATTTCTTTGGTCGTGTCATTAAAAATCTCCACTTCTCCGGTATTGGTGGAATATCCGGCATTTTTCTGGCGGAGCATCTGTATCATCATATTATCGGTGGACTTGTAAATAAAAGGAATCATAACCTCCTGGCCATTCAGCTTAAATGTGCCGTCAGGATTTTTCTCGGCGGCAGCCTGGGAAACCTCCCAGATAAAATCCCAGGTCACAATGTCCGGAATCGTGTATCCCAAAGCTTCCACATACGTTTTGTTTATATAACAGGCTTCTGTAGACCGCATAAAAGGAAGCGCATAGTAATGTCCTCCAATGGAACACTCTTCCAGAAACTGAGGAACAATCTGGGACTGATCCGGAGACTGAAAAAGCAGGGCACTGCCTCCAAGTCCATAGGTTTCATCGTCAAACAATTCCTCCAAAGGTACTACCACATTGTCTCCTGTTAAATAGGTGGCAATATGATCCGGATAGGTAATACATACGTTAGGCGTTGTCCCGGTGGAAATATTGGTAATGACATCATTATAAATATCTCCGTAGTCGGTATAAAGCCGCAGATTCACCGTAATATTTGGATAGAGGTTTTCAAAATCACGGATGGCCTCCTTGTAAATGTCCGTCTGAGTTTTGTTTGTGTCATTTTTAGCCCAAAAGGTAAGCTCATATTGTCTGGAAGTGTCAAACTCCTTTGGAACTGTAAAGGCCGCCTGTTCCCTTTTGCCGTGGCAGCCGGTCAAACTTGGAAAGCACATGGCAAGGATAAGGAAAAAGGCGCATATATTTCTGATTCTTTTCATCCCTTTAAACCTCCCCTTGACACCCCTGACATAATCTTCTTTCTGAACACCAGAAACAGGATAATAAGGGGAACTGAGATTACAACTACCGCAGCCATCATGGCCGGAATATTCTCCCTTCCAAACCCGTTTTCCCTTATTTCCTGAATTCCATTGGATACCAGATAATAAGCCGGATCGTCTGTAATCAGCCTTGGCCATACATAGGAGTTCCAGCATTCAATTACCTTAAGAATGGTGATCGTCACAATGGTCGGACGGCAAATAGGAATCATCACTTTCCACAGATACTTCAAATCAGAAGTCCCGTCTACCTTGGCAGCCCGATACAGCTCATCAGGAACCTGCTCAAAATTCTCCTTCAGAAGATATATATAAAAGACAGAGGTAACCGAAGGCAGAACCAGTCCGGTAAAGGTATTTCTAAGGTTTAAGTTCGTAATGGTTACAAAATTAGTGATAACCACCAGCTCACTGGGAATCATCATCAGAGAAAGGAAAAAGGTAAACACCAGGTTCTTTCCCCGAAATTCCAGTCTGGCAAAAGCGTAAGCCGCCAGGGTGCTGACCGCCACCATAATGGCAGTGGCTGCAGCCGTGAAAATCACTGTGTTCAAAAGATATCCCACCAAAGGAACTGCAGTAAATGCATCCTTATAATTCTGAAGAGTTGGGGACAAAGTAAATAACGCCGGCACATGTTCTCCGTTATAGGCCCCGTAGCTTTTCACAGATGTGAGAATCATCCAGTAAAAAGGAAACAGAACAATCAGCGCCCATATGGTCAGAAAAAAGTAAATCACTGCTTTCTGCCCTTTGCTGCGGCGGTCTGTTTTCTTTTGTATTTTTTCAAAATCCATTTGTTGTTCCACAATACACACCTCTCAATACTGCTGAATCTTTTTTCTGCTGACCAGAAGATTAATGCAGGTAACAGTCAGAACAATGGCAAACAGAATAATAGCTGCTGCCGAAGCATAGGAGGGATAACCGCCGCTGTCGCCGTAAAGCATATCATAGACGTACCCCACAATGGTATTCATTCCCGCTGTATTTAAATCTGTGCCAAACAGAGCGACCGCATCGCTGTAAGCTTTAAAGGCCCCGATAAAGCCGGTAATAATCAGGTAAAAAATCATGGGTGAGATCATTGGAAGAGTGATTTTAGTAAAGACTCTCAGCTTAGGCGTACCGTCTACTCTGGCTGCTTTGTAGTAATCCTGGTTTACAGATGCAAGCGCGCTTGTAAGCACAAGAATTTTAAAGGGCAGCACCACCCAGACGGTGTAAAAACAGAAAACAAACATTTTTGCCCAGTAGGGACCATCAATAAAATCAATAGAGTCTCCTCCAAAAAACTGAATCACCAGATTTACCATACCGTCTGTATATTCGGTTTTCTGGAAAAGAATCATAAAAACCAATCCTACTGCCAGAGTATTGGTCACATAGGGCAGAAAATATATGGTCTGATAAAGTTCCCTCAATGGCTTTATAGAACTCAGGCCAAGAGAAATCAAAAGAGCCAGTCCAGTGGATACTGGCACCGTAATAATCACAAGAATCACCGTATTCTTCACTGCCTGAAGAAAATAGGGATCATGGAGAACGTAGGAAAAATTATAAAGCCCCACACCGAAATAAGTCTGGGAAGCGAAATTAAACCCTTCCTCCAGAGAATAGACAAACACATCGATCAGTGGATATACCATGAAAAAAGCGAGGAAAAGAAAGGCTGGCAGAAGATACAGCCAGGCTTTTTTATTGTTCCTGTTCATTGTTGTTTTCCTTTCTTTGCTCTAATTCTCTCTTCCGTTTCTTTCTGAAAAAGGAATACCTTTCCCGGCTTCAGAGCAAACTGAACTGTTTGGGCGGCCGGGTCCACAGGGCTCTCCCCGCTGATAATGGAACGCACTGCCGGACCTGTGCAGGCACTGTGAGCAGAAATGACAGTGATATCCCGTCCCATTACTTCAATTCGCTCCAATCTGCATACTAAAGGACCGTCTTCACAGGGAATAAATCCTTCCGGACGGATTCCAACCCAGACCTCCTGGTCAGGGACTTCTCCTACGGAAAGCACAGGAGCATCTCCAATGAAAAGCATACGACTGCGAACATAGCCTTGGAACACGTTAATAGGAGGAATTCCAAGAAATCTGGCCACAAAAAGGTTTTCCGGATCGTCATAGACTTCCTGAGGCTTCCCCTGCTGCATCAGAACACCTGATTTCATAACTGCGATCCGGTCACATATACTCATGGCTTCATCCTGGTCATGGGTGACAAAGACCGTTGTAATACCAGTTTTCTTCTGAATTTTTCGAATTTCTTCTCTTGTCTGAAGACGAAGTCTGGCATCCAGATTGGAAAGGGGCTCGTCCAGCAGAAGCACCCTTGGATATTTCACCAGCGCCCGCGCAATGGCCACTCTCTGCTGCTGTCCTCCGGAAAGCTCACGAGGCTTCCGATCCATAAGATCTTCAATCTGAACCAGCCTGGCTGCCTCCATCACACGGCTTTCCATTTCTTTTTTTGTCAGCTTGTCCTTTCCTTTCAGATTCTCCAGAGGAAACTGTATATTCTCCTTAACATTCAAATGGGGATAAAGGGCATAGTTCTGAAATACCATACCTACTCCCCGAAGCTCCGGGGAAAGGGCAGTCACATCTTCGCTGCCAAAAAAGATCTTTCCTCCCGTAGGTTTTTCCAAACCGCAGATCATATTTAAGGTAGTGCTCTTTCCACATCCGGAAGGCCCTAAAAGTCCAACCAGTTCTCCATCAGGAATCTCACAGGTAAAATTGTCCACTGCTGTAACATAGCCCTGACTTTTCTTCCCTCTTGCCGGGAACTTTTTTGTAAGATTTTCCAATACTATTTTCATTTTCATAATCTCCCTGGTGTAGATTTTTCATTGACGATTATAGCGGATTTTCCCCTTCTTCTCAAGATTGGATTCCCCGTTTTTCTCTTCTTTGGCCTCTCGCCCATATTCGGTACTGGGAAGGAGTCATACCCTGAAATTTTTTAAACTGCCGCATAAAATGCAGATCGCTTTCATATCCGCAGAAGGAAGCCACAGAAGTAATATCCATATCTGTTTCCTCCAAATAAAAGCAGCTGCTGGATAATCTGGCCAGAATCACATCCTTTCGGAAGGGAATCCCAAACATTTCTTTATAAAGATGCTGGAAATAGGAAACGCTCACATTCAACTTTTTGGCCATCTTCTCAATCTCCCATTTTCGCCCCGGCGCATTAATGACTTCTTCTCTAAGGCGGCTCATAGAAGGATAATACCGATTGAGGGAAGGGATCTCCTCCTCTCTCTGTTCTCCAAATTTCAGGAGAAACGCATGCATAAGGGCATCCTCAATGGCTCTGCTTCCTGAGGTCTGCAGATATTTTTCGGCCACCAAAAGCCGTACATACTGGCACAAGTCAGAAAAAGCCAGAAGCTGAAGTGGAATTCCCACGGGGATTTTGGCCTCCTCTAAAATCCGGTCATTGGGACTCACAGAAAAATGAATCCAGTCATCATTATAATTTTTTTCTCCGCATCCGTAATGAATTCTTACATTTTTATCAAAAAGCACTCCTGTTCCCGGTCTCACAAAAACAACCCCTTCTTCTGTCTCCACATAGGCCTCCGCCTTGATAAGCAGTAGGAGGTGATGATCCAGGCCTTTTTCATGAACTACATCCACCGGTTTTGTATGACGGGAATCATGGCCGCACCTGATTACCTCTATCAAATTTGTTCTCCTTTCAGCTAAATAAGTCAGTTAAAAATATTCTAGTCCATTGCACAGGGATTGTCAAAGGAATAAACTGAATTTATCAAAATAAAGGAGCTGAAGCGTATGATAAGTTTAGATCAGGAAACAAAGAAATGGCTGGATGAAACCCTTTTTCTCGTTGTTAAAAAAATGGAATCCGTCAGGGAACGGTCTGCCTGCAAAATACCTGCCGTAGCAGTAAAGGGAGTTCACGATGACCGCTCTGATGAAAGTATAGACTGGGATATGGACAATGGGATCAACTGGTGGACCAACGGTTTTTTCGGCGGTATTCTCTGGCAGCTTTACCACCATACCAAAGACGGCCGCTACGGGGAAATTGCCCGGGTTACGGAAGAAAAACTGGACCGCTGCTTTTCCATGTACTACGGCCTTCACCACGACGTAGGCTTTATGTGGCTGCCTACCGCTGTGGCCGACTACAGGCTTACAGGAAATAAACAATCCAGGAAAAGAGGGCTGATGGCCGCCCAGTTCCTTGCAGGACGATTTAATCCGGCCGGAAACTTTATCCGCGCCTGGAATGATAACATCCCAGGACAGCAGGAAACCAACCGAGGCTGGGCTATTATTGACTGTATGTTCAATATCCCCCTTCTCTACTGGGCCTCCGGGGAAATCCAGGATCCCCGTTACAGGGAAATAGCAATGAGACATGCGGACACGGCCGCCAAATACTTCATTCGGGAAGATGGGTCTGTCCGTCATATTGTAGAATTTGACCCTTATACGGGCCAGATGATAAGAGATTACGGCGGCCAGGGATACAAAGAAGGCTCCTCCTGGACCAGAGGACAGACCTGGGCTCTTTACGGCTTTGCCGTCAGCTATCAGCATACAGGAAAGGATTTGTATCTAAAGACAGCAGTAAAGACAGCGGACCGGTTCCTTTCAAGAATCCCTAAAGACGGTCACATTCCTGTAGACTTTGATCAGCCTGCCGCGCCTCACATTGAAGATTCCACCGCTGCTGCCATTGCCGCAGGAGGATTGATAGAGCTGTGTCAGCTTGTTCCTGAAAAACAGGAAGTTTATCTCAATGCCGCCTTAAGGCTTTTAAAAACCTTAGCCACAGACCGCTGTGACTTCAGTCCGGAAACAGACGGGCTTCTCACTCACTGCACCGGTTCCTATCATGGAACCAAAGACAGGGAAGTAAATTTTACCTACGCAGACTACTATTTCATCGAAGCTCTTCTCAAATTAAACGGAACAGATTTTAAGATCTGGTAGAATAGAAGAACCAGTCCATAAACGGGCTCATGCGCCATTTTTGGACTGGTTTTCCCAAAACAGACGGGAACACCTGATCAGCTGATTCCCCAAACAGAGGGCACTGTGCTGTGAAGAATCTGCGCCATTCTCTCTTCCCTCTCCTCACATCCCTGATCTACCCATCTTTTTAAGATCATAGTAAAACTGGCTTGAAATCCGACAAAATAAAACATCATTTCACTCTCAGAATGAATCCCTGCCTTCTCAAACATAGGTCTGATCACCTGTTTCCACAAAGGCTCAAACCCCTGCTCAATGGGAAATTCCCGTCTGGTTCCCAAAGCGATTTTATAGAAATCCTTATGTTCCCGAATAAAACGCAGAAAAGGAAGAAAAGACTCCACACTAAAAGGCCTTACCATTCCCGGAACCGGGTATTCATTCATAAGTTCTCTTCTCAAATTATTTTCCATCTGGTCAATCATATGGTAAATATCAGAATAGTGAGCATAAAAGGTAGAACGGTTTACTCCAGCTCGGCTGCAGATCCTGCATACTGTAATTTTTTTTAATGGCATAGTATTCATCAATTCCAGCATAGCCTGCTCCATATCCCTGGCAGCTTCCCGATATTGTCTGTTATTTTTCGTATTCATATGGTTTCCTCCAATGTTCCAACACAAATCGGAAATTTGATGATTGTATCTGCTATTTTAAATGATTATGATAGAATCAGCAATAATTTTTGGAGGAATGATAATGATGAAAGCAGCTATTTATTTAGGACAGCGTCATATAGAAGTCCGGGAACTGCCTGATCCGGTCTGCGGCGATAATGATGTGATTATTAAGAACATTTATTCCAGTATATGCGGAACCGATGTGGCAGTCTATACCAAAGGACCAAACACAGGACACAAAATCGCTGTAGGCGGCGAATTTGGCCATGAAACCATTTCAAGGGTTGTAGAAATCGGAAAAAACGTAACTGATTTTAAAGTTGGGCAGCGGGTTTATCCCTATCCCCTTTACGCAAAAAATGACACCAGACGGGCTGGCACCATCGGTGGATTTTCTGAGTACATTCTTATTCCTGAAGCCAAAGAGAATCATTCCCTCTACAGGGTTCCTGAAGAAATCTCCGATCGGCTGGCCTGCCTGATTGAACCCTTTACAGTAGGCTGCCGAGCCGCACGCCGGGGACAGCCTCAAAAAGGGGAAAACGCTGTGGTGTTTGGATGCGGAACCATAGGAATTGCCGCTGCCCTGTCCTTAAAATATTTCGGCGCGGATAAGGTTATGCTTTGTGACAGATCCTCCTTCCGCTTAAATATTGCAAAAAACCTTGGCTTTGCTGTCTGCAATACAGAAACAGAAGATTTTGTTTCCTGTGCCAACAGCTGCTTTGGCACAGCCCCTTCCTTAACAGGAAAAGCGCCAGACATTGACTGCTGGATTGATGCAGCCGGCGCGGAAAGTATTTTAGATACTTTCATGGAACACGGAAAAATTATCAGCCGCTTTGTAGCGGTGGCCGTAAACAACAAACCTCGCTCCCTGGATCTTCTGCATATGACCTATTCCCAAAAAAGCATCATAGGTTCCGGCGGATATTTCCCTGAAGATGTAAAAGATGTAATGGCAATTATGGCGGGAGGAAAATGGGATTTGGAATCCATTATCACCCAGGAATATCCTCTGGAAAAAATTTCCCAGGCAATCGAGACTGCAGCTGACCCGGATAACGCTTTTAATGTGACAATTAAATTTTAACCGGCAGCACGTTATTTTCACAGAATCAAAGCACTGCCATGGCCACAGTCCCTGCTGCAAGCAAAGCCAGTCCCACCCCTTCTTTTTTTGTCAGTTTCTCTCCAAACACAAAATAAGAAAATGCTACAGTAACAAGAACGCTCAGCTTGTCAACAGGGGCTACTACGCTGGCAGGCCCCATTTGAAGAGCGTGATAATAACACAGCCACGATGCTCCTGTGGCAATTCCGGAACAGCAGATAAATGTCATTTCCTTTCTTGGAATTCCTTTCACTTCCTTCTGCTTTCCGGTGACAAACACCATCAGCCACGCCATTACCAGCACCACGCTGGTGCGGACAGCGGTTCCTAAGTTGGACTCCACGCCGGAAATGCCCACCTTTCCAAGAATCGCTGTCATACTGGCAAAAAAAGCGGAACCGCAGGCATAAAGAAACCAGCTTCCCTTCTCCTTCTTCTCTTCCTGAATATCCTTTTTCTCTATCATCAGCAGAATTCCTACAAAAATTACAGCTACTGCCGCTGCCTTAGGAATGCTGAGCCCCTCGTGAAGAAAAATCAGCGCCAGCAAAATCGTAAGAACCGTACTGGATTTGTCAATGGGAACCACTTTATTGATGTCTCCTGCCTGGAGAGCATGAAAATAACACAGCCATGACGCTCCTGTGGCCGCTCCGGAAAGCACCAGAAACAACATGGTTGTTTTGTCAATAGAGGCAATCTCTTCCCCTGAGCCTGCAAGAAATACCATCAGCCAGGAAAACAGAAAAATCACCACAGTCCTTAGAGCTGTTGCAACGGTGGAATCGGTCTGCTTAATCCCGCATTTTGCCAAAATAGAAGTTACTCCCGCAAAGAAAGCAGACCCTGCCGCGTATAAAAGCCACATACCTTACTCCTTCTTTCTCTATCTCTATAAATTCAGTCTGTATCCCACACCGCAAATAGTGTCAATGATTTTAGGATTTATAGCAGACAGTTTTGCCTGGTTTACAGTTTGAACATTTCCCCTTTTCCATTTTTTTCTATCATACCGCAACTTCCCTGTTTTTTCCATTACTGATTTTATCATCTATATTTCCTATCTTTGCAATCCCGTCAGCCTTTTTGGTGTTATCCTTTTCACATTTCCCTAAGCATCATAATGAAAACCAGAAGCAGCCACAGGGCTCCAAAGCAAGACCAAAGGGAAGCGCCCGGGATATGTTTGACAAATTACAAAGCTTCCAAAATACAGTCTGCTTCCCTTTTCTTTTGCAACCCCCATCTCAATCATCTGATCTTTCCCATCTCTGCGGCCCGTACCGAAGGACGGTTTAAAACAGAAAGCTCATCTACCAGCTTTTTAGCTTTCAGTTCCTGAACAATTCCAATGACAACGTTTAAAATAATAATTCCAATAAACAGCAGATTGGAATAATCCCTGCTCCCAGCCATTCATGAGCTGTATAACCAGTAATCTGCCTGGCCATTACAAACAGGAGGAGAATGGTCATAACAAAATCAACCGTGATTTTTAAAATCATTTTTGGTTTCATGGAAATCCTCCTTTTAAAGAATTAACCCAACGGGCGCAAATTAACCGAAAAACATTCTATCTCCATTACTCCGGTCTGGATGATCTGCTGGAAGAGCTTCAGGAGGAAATCGCAGAAAATTTTATTAAAAGGCATGTCTCTTATGGGAGCATGAAGGATATTCAGGACCTGATCCGGCTGTTTTTTGAAAATGCAGCAAATATGTCATTGCTCCATGAACGTCTGATGTGCAGCGGCAGTTATCAGCCAATGTGGGAAAAAATCAACAAAAGAATTATGGATTACAGACGGGAAACCAACCGCGGGGTATTTGGTCTGAACGAATATGCAGAAAATCTTATCTTTGCCTACTACGGCGCCAATTCCACCTTACTGTACCGTCAGTGGGTACAGGATGGAAAAAAGCTCCCATTAGAGGAGCTGATTGAAATAGCTACAAAGCTGATCTGCAGCGGCATGTCCAGTGTTGTAAAGGGAGAATAGCCCGAAGAACAAAGTCCGCCTCCGTCTTCTTTTTGAAAAAAAGACTGAGGCGGGCAATTTATTTTATATTTTACTGCTCTGCAGCCTTATTTACGCAGGAAACTGCATTTAAACTGCGGGGATATCCGATATAGGGCAGGCACTGGGAAATTACCCGAACCAAAAAATCTTTATCATTACCCAAATTCATATTTCCTTTGGCGTGAGCCGTCAGCTGGGGTTCGCAGCCGCCCTGCGCTATAAGAAAGCAAAAGGTAATCATCTCTCTCTGCTTCAGATCAAGGCCACCTCTGGTATAGTAATCCCCAAAGCAGTTGGCAGCCAGCCAGCGGTTAACATGACCATTTTTCCATGCCTCTCTCATACCCTCTCCAAAAATTTCCACCTGAGCGGCCGCTCCCTTCTGAAGACGATCCTCCATGGTAGTTGTTGCCTGAGATTCCAGCGGAAGCTTCACATCCCTGGCTGCAAAAATTTCATTGGCAGCTCTTAAAAATGGCCGCACACGCCCGATCCCCAGATAATCCACCGCCTGATATACCATCTCTTTTATCATAACCGGTGTCACTCCGGCCTCCATAGCCTTTGGCAGCGTCTCTTCAAATTCTTCCAGTCCCTGGCATCCTGTAAGGGCCGCCAAAACAGCCAGATAACGAGTCTGGTCATCCAGCTGCTGTCCCGGTTCATTTACCACCTCATTATAGGCAAACTGTTCAAAACGTTCCATAAATTCGGGATCTGTTTCATAAAAATCCATTTTTTCTCTCCTCCTGCTATATTTTCTGTTCTCCTGCGGACCACACATGATCCTTTTGGGAAGAGCCTTCCGCATTCTGGGCCATAACCCCAACCAGACGGTGAGGAACATAGGGTTCTTCCAGGTAAGCAATCTCCCTGTCTTCCAATATAAGTTCTGCCCCTTTTACAGCTCCTTCTACATGACTTAGCTTTGTCATTCCTGTTACAGGTGCGGCAACCTTTGTCAAAAGCCATGCCAGGGCAATTTCTGTCATAGAAACTTCTCTTTTTTCCGCCAGCTGGGCCACCCTGCTGATAATCTCATAATCCTGCGAGGCTGTGGAATCGTATTTAAGCTTTGCATAATCGTCTTCACACAGTCTTTTTGTACTCTGACCGGGAACTCTGGAAAGTCTTCCTCCTGCCAGGGGGCTGTAAGGAGTCATGGCAATCCCTTCCTCTCTGCAGTAAGGAGCCATCTCCCGTTCCTCCTCCCTGAATATCAGGTTATAATGTCCCTGAACAGACACAAACGTGGCAAAGCCTTCCGCCTGAGCCAAAGCGTTGGCCTTGGCCAACTGCCATGCAAAACAGTTGGAAATTCCTATGTATCTGGCTTTTCCTGCTTTTACCACCTGATTCAATCCATCCAAAATATCATAAACAGGAGTCCTGTAATCCCACATATGGTAAATATACAAATCCACATAATCCATTCCAAGGTTTTCAAGGCTTTTGTCCAGCATCCTCTTAATGTGCTCCTGTCCGCTGATCCCGGCTTCTATCTCTTCATTGGTTCTGGGAAGAAACTTTGTGGCAACCACCACCTGATCTCTCTTGGCAAAATCCTTTAAAGCTCTTCCCAGATACTGTTCGCTTGTTCCGCTCTGATAAGCGATGGCTGTGTCAAAGAAATTAATTCCCAGTTCCAGTCCCTTTTTTATTATCTCACGGGAATGCTCTTCATCAAGAGTCCAGCTGTGCTGTCCTCTGGCTCCATCTCCGAATCCCATACAGCCCATGCACACGGAAGAAACCATTAAATCCGATGGACCTAACTTCCTGTATTCCATAATAACCTCCTAGTTGACCTTTTTTCAGGCACAGTTTTTTAATCTATAAACCAACCGATATTGTTTCCAGCCCCCGCCTTTCATCCTCTTCCAGAATATTACGGCTCTGATACACCAATCCAGACACATGGCAAAAGCAATTCCTACTACTCCCATCTAAAATACAACCCCCAGCAAAGCAGAGAACAGCAGTCTTCCAATATACTGGCTGATAATAACTGCACCGCCAAAGGCAAGGGCTGTAAAGAGAAACAGAAAGACAGTATTAAAAGAATTAACCAGGGAAACGCCGGAAACTGCCGCCTCTGACCACAACTGTATCCCCAATTCCCACAAGCATTAAAAGCAGCTGCTGGCACAGAAGGAGCAGGATTATAGAACTAAGGTGCCGGTTGGAAAATAGCTCCTGGTTCGGCCTGTATTCCCGTCTTTCCTTCACTTTAACTCAATCCTTTCCCTCTTAGATCATGATCATTGTACCCCCAGTTCTCTTTACAATCCAATACTTGTATTCTATCTCCATTTATGCCCGGCAGGCATGGTTTGTCTATATACCTGATAAAAAATTATAAGGACATATGAGTCTTAGCTCTGGCTCTCCTGTCACGAACAGAGTGAGCCACAGGCACCAGAAACATGGCAATGATTCCTCCTGCAAAACCATTATTATACAAATTCATGCCTCCGTATACAATTCCTACATTCATGGCCACTGATGAATGAAGAAATCCCCCAACGATTCCGGCAGCAATTCCGAATTCGCCGGCCACAGGAGCTAAAGTTGTGGACAAAAGCAGCGCCAGCTGGGCACTGGGGTCTGTAATTCCCCAGTTTTTGGCCACGCTGCCAATAATAACACCCGCCATAACGGGAAGAATATTCCTCAAATGTTTTCCTGTAGCGCTGAATCCTGCTACCGTAAGAATTCCTCCTATAGTAGGTCCATTTAAATCTCCTCCCACTGCCAGCAGAACCATGGTGGCAGCTATGCCATTAATCCCCATATTCAGGAGAGTGGGTCCCAGGCCCTCGCTTTTTACATAATCTGTCCCTCCTATCCCGCTGGTCTGGAGGATCCGTTTATATCGTTTGCATACATTATGTGACATCTCCAGGGATAAAATAATCATTCCACCAAACAGGAGAAGAAGCAGAACAAACAGAAGTCCGTTGTTGCCTGTTGACCAGATCAGCCTGGACTCTGTTTCCAATCCGAACGATTTCATCAGAGATACAATCACTGTTGCGATGATTCCAGCCGCAAATCCTACATTATACAGAGAATAGCCTTTGTGAGAATAGTGGCTGTGAGTAGACAAAGGAGGGAGCACAAAACCAATCACAATCCCAACTAAAATGCTTAGCGGAATTCTGAAAAATAAAGATAAATGCCCAATTTGCATCAGCTGAGTAATAATAGGAGACAGACTGGTTCCATAAAAGCCTACATAAATATATCTTGTTACCGGAGTCTTATGATAAGCCGCGTACAGGAATACTCCTGCCATAATAGACCAGATATTGAGAATATTTTTTCCAAAAAGGGAAAAACCGAACATAAGAAAACATGAAGTAATCGTATGACCGCTCAGCTCCATACCCAGATAATAGACAATGGCCAGACTAATTAAAGTTAAAATTCCGGCATTAATAAATGCCGCCCCTATGCCGCCTATAGCGAAATAGTCTGTAATCAGAAAATCCGGCTCTTTTATAATAGTTACCAGTCCCTCCCATATCTCTCCGGGAGACTGCAAAAGAAAGCCAGCTGCAATAAAGTAGGCCGGCATCATTCCCAAAAGGGTAAACTTTGTTTTCCGGGACAGTTTGTTTCCCTGTCTCTTTCCTCTCAAAAAGGCTGTTATCTTAACTTTTTTTTCATTCACCTAACTATCCCCTTACTCTTTTCTATCCACGTCTTGAAGCTCCCGGATGTCTTCCGCCTGACAAAGATACAAATCATCCAGATGATTTACAATGACCCGTTTGCCCCCTTTATCTCCCTGAAGCTTCAAAAGCTCCTCTCTGTAAGAAGCTGCAAATACAGCGGGATTTCCCAGCTCATTCCCAGCCGTCAGACATCCCAGCCCTTTATGACTTTCCAAAAAGCCTTCCAGAAGCCTCTTAAGGCTTCTCCCTGTCAGCCACGGCTGATCACAGACCATAAAACAATAGGCTCCAAACTCCGGAAACCGCTCCAAGGCAAGGTGAATGGAATGAGAAATTCCCAGGTGGCTCTCCCTGTTTATCACTACCTCAAATCCTTCTCCGGCCAGCTGCTGTCCAATCTCCTCATACTGTGTGACAATCACTTTTTTCTTTATGAATCCTTCCGCTTCTGCAGCTGCTGAAACTGCGTATCGGTACATGGGGCGGCCTTCTATCTGATACAAAAGCTTATTCTCTCCAAATCTTCTGCTGTCCCCCGCAGCCAGAAGAATAAGCGCAATTCCTTTCTCTATTATAAGATCCGTTCCATACCGCCCTCCTTCCTTCACTGCGGCCAGCTGACCCCCATATGCTCCATTCATACCGCTCCTCTTTTTTTCATAGAAAGGATTGCCTCCAAAACGCCTCCGCCTATAGCCAAAGCTTTATCAGAAACAGTAAAGCAGCTGGAAACTACCCCTCTGGGATCAATATCTCCTGCCTTCATTCCCCGAAATACCAAAACCCCATCCTGAAGAAGTCCCCGGACCACACCATCAATGAGAGCGTACACCGGCTCTTCTTTGCACCAGCCAAGAAGGTCTCCCTTCTTTACCAGATCTCCAATAGAAACAGCCCCGCGAAAGCTTCCGTCAGCTGATGCCCGGATAATCCGTTCCTTGTCAAACCCTCCGATATTGCCTGGAATTCCTGTATTGGGCACAGCGCTTCCCTTCCAGATACACCTTCCCAGATCATGGCCTCTCTTAGTTTCCACCACCACATGACAATCCTCCCCGGCCGTAAATCCAGGTCCCACTCCTACCACAATGGGAGCATCTGTAATAGTTGTTCCAAGATTTTTCTTGGCTATTATCCCATCCACCACTGCATCCGGTTTCCACAGCTCTCTTACCTGACAGGTCTCATCTACCATCACCGCAACCTGATCGTTTAAAAACGCCTCCATTGCCAGATCAAGGCTGTCACAGAGAATGCCTTCCACATCTTCCACTGTCGCCTTTCCCTCATACACTGCCCTGGAAAAAGCTACGGTTCTTCGCACTGTAGTGGGAACCGGTATCTCTGTCATCAGCACCTGAAACCCGCTTCGATGAAGGCGCAGCCCAATCCCTGAAGCCAGATCTCCCGCTCCTTTTATTAAAACTTTCATCTCTTATCTTCCTTTCCCGGCATATTCCTCATAAGAAGTGACAGCGCAGATCACCTGCCCTCTTTTATCAATCTCTCTGAGGATTCTCATTCCATTGTTTAAATTTTCCTCGTCATCTGCCTTATTTAATACAATCCTGTACTCCCTGTCTTCCACAGCCTTTCTGGTTCCCATAAGGCTGGTGAGAATCTCCGCCGCGTCCTCAGGCTCCACCGGCTTATCCGGCTTTCCAAATCCCCTGAAGGAATCTCCTGCAAGAGCCAGGCGAAAGCAGACTTCCCCCGCAGGCTTTCCCACGCAATCCAGCCCCACACAGCCAATAACCAGATCTGTCTGTGGAATTACAACCGGTTCCCAGCTTCCCGGTATTTTCAGCGGCAGCCCTTTTGAACCATCCGCCTCAATGAGAACACAGTCTGCCAGCTCTTTTAACTTGGCCAGCTCTTCCGGCTCAAGACCTTTCAGCTTTCCCTGTTCTCCTTCCCTTCCCACAACCACACACCGGGGCCATGATTCTTTCTTTAGCCTTTCCTTTACCTCCCAGGCCCTCTCCGCCAGAATCACCAGACCTTTGGCAGGCTTAAGAATATGGGTGCTGGTGGTGACAATGACGCTCTTTCCTCTGACCATCATCTCATCTGCCAGACGATACATCGTGCTTGTCTTCCCCCCTGCTCCCACCAAAGATATGACCATACCGGAAGAAACAGGAATTTTCGAAGCATCCATCAGACTGGAGTATTCCTTTAATTTACCATTTTCCCATGCATATGCTTTCATCTGTCTCTCCTTCCCCATTTTACTTCCGCCTCTTTCACATATACACATCTTATCATACAAAAAATGGTTTTTCACTAAATTTCTATTTATAGGCCTATAAGTTTTTTCATTTCTACGTCTTTTTCCTTTCCCTGCTGTTTTTCTGCTACCATAAAAAATCGGAGAGAACTTTATCCCGTCCATTCTCTCCGATTTTCCATGTGAAGTAAAAACAATGTATTTAAGCTTTCTTTTTCTTTGTGTAGGCAGTATCCTCTAAAGGCAGACTTGTTCTGAACTTCCCGTCATACCGATAGTAAGCTCCCTGAACTGCCGGCGCTGTGGGTATGGAGGTTATCTCTCCGATTCCAACTGCCCCGTAAGCCAGCGGGTCTGTATTCTTTTCAACAATAATACTTTCCACCACAGGCGTCTTGTCAGCCCGAAACAGCCCAAGGGTTCCAAATTTGGCAAGGGGTTTTCCATGGTCCAAAGGGAAATCCTCGGTAAGGGCAAACCCCAAAGACATCACCACTCCGCCTTCAATCTGTCCCTCAACAGACAGAGGATTAATGGCTTTTCCCACATCATGGGCTGCCACTACCTTTTCCACTGTGCCGTCTTCTCTTAAACATACCACCTGAGTGGCATATCCGTAAGCCACATGGGAAACTGGGTTTTTCTTGGGACTTCCCATGGGATCTGTGGCAGCCAGATACTCTCCCTTATATTCTTTTCCATTTAAATGGTCTAGAGTGCGTCCCTGCAGGTCCGCCAGAAGTTTTTCACAGGCTCTTCTTGCAGCTTCTCCCGTAACCAGAGTCTGTCTGGACCCGGAGGTGGTTCCTGAATCAGGAGCCAAATTCGTCTCAGCTGCTACGTACACCACCTGTTCTCCTTTTATACCTAAAGTCTGGCAGACAATCTGCTCCAAAACAGTTCCCAGCCCCTGGCCAATACAGGAAGCGCCGGAGCGGATGTAAACCTTTCCTCCCTCCACAGTAAGGCGGCACCTTCCCCAGTCAGGCAGTCCCACACCTACACCCGCATTCTTCATAGCGCAGGCAATTCCCGCATTTGGGCAGCTGTCATAAGCCTCCTTAACAGCCAAAAGAGTCTCCGCCAAGGCTGCTCCCGGAGCTGCCAGCTGACCGTTAGGCAGCTCTTGTCCAGGGCGGATGGCGTTGCGGTAACGTATCTCCCAGGGACTGATTCCCACCTTCTCAGCCAGAAGGTTTAAGTTGCATTCTGTGGCAAAACAGCTTTGGGTAACTCCAAAACCGCGGAACGCGCCGGCCGGCGGGTTGTTGGTATAAACCGCGGTTCCCTCAATGTCCACGTTCTGGTAATTGTAGGGACCTGCTGCATGGGTGCACAGCCTCTGAAGCACCGGACCTCCTAAAGAAGCATAGGCTCCTGTATCTGTAATTACCTTGGCAGTCATTCCTGTCAGATAGCCGTTTTCATCACAGGCCGTAGTAAATTCCATCCATGCAGGATGTCTCTTGGGATGAACCAGAATACTTTCCTTTCTGGTCAGCTTCACCTTCACCGGCTGCCCTGTATAATAAGCCAAAAGAACGGCGTGGTGCTGCACTGACATATCTTCCTTGCCGCCAAAGCCTCCGCCCACCAGCTTGTTGATTACATGAACCTTTTCCAAAGGCCATCCAAGCATTCCGGCGCACTCTCTTTGGGTATCATAAGTTCCCTGGTCAGAAGAATAAATCACCGCCTCCTGTTTCTCTCTGTCCGCAATGGCCACTGCACATTCCGGTTCCAGGAAAGCATGCTCTGTAAACGGAGTGTAGTACTGCTTGGTCACCACATAAGCAGATCCTTCTATGGCCTTTTTTGCATCTCCCCGCACCAAATGCTCATGGGCCAGAATATTTCCTGTCTCATGTACCAAAGGCGCTTCTGGTTTCAAAGCTTCCTGAGGAGAAAATACTCCCGGCAGCTCTTCATATTCTACCTGAACCAGAGCCTTTGCTTTCTCCAGGATCTCAGGAGTATCCGCAGCCACCAGACAAACCGCGTCGCCAAGATATCTTGTAATGCCTCCTACCGGAATCATAGTATCCCAGTCCTTTTTTATATGCCCCACCTGATTCTCTCCAGGCACATCCGCTGCTGTCAGAACTGCCCGAACTCCCTCAAGCGCCAGCGCCTTGGAGGTATCAATCGAAAGGATTCTTGCTCTGGGATAACGGCTGCGGACAGCGCTTCCGTACAGCATCCCTGGAAGCTCCATATCATCAGCATATTCGCCGTACCCCAGCACTTTTTCTCTTACATCGACACGATGAACCCTCTGACCGATTCCCGTCACCTCAGGCGCTTTTAAGTCAGAAACGTCCTCCCTGAAAAGTTTAGCCGCCAGAGACACCGCGTCAATAATCTTCTTATAGCCTGTACATCTGCATATATTATTGCGCAGAGCATAGGCAATTTCCTCTCTGGAAGGATCAGGATTTACATCCAAAAGCCCCTTGGCACAGATCACCATGCCGGGAATACAGAAGCCGCACTGAACGGCTCCCGCCTCTCCAAAAGCATAGACATAAACCTCTTTCTCCCGCTGGGAAAGCCCCTCAACTGTTACAACAGACTTTCCATCCAGTCTGGACACCTTCTGAACGCAGGCCTTTACCGCCTTACCGTCAATAAGAACCGTACAGGTTCCGCAGGCTCCTTCACTGCAGCCATCTTTTACGGATTTTAACCCCAGATCATTGCGGAGCACGTCAATCAGCTTTCTGTCCTCCTCCATCTGTACGGTCTTTCCGTTTACCGTTAAGGTATACATCTTATCACCTGCTTTCTATCCCAGAAGATATTCGTAAGATCTGCACACCGTCTCCATGAGCTTTCCTAAATCTTCCGGTATTTCGCTTTCCTCTCCGGCTTTCCAGCTGTAAATCCGTCCCAAATACCGTACCCGGCAGGCTGCGGATTCTCTGTCTACCACAGCGAAGCCCTGATTTTTGCTGTTGTTCATATCTGCTTCGCTGGCAAATAAAGTAAATTTATCCAGATAAGGAGCACTGTCATAAGGACAGAAGCTTCTGCAGTTTCCGCATTCATTGCACATATAGTCCACATGGAGAATCTGATGCTTTTTCATACCAGGAACATAAATCACCACATTGGCTCTGTTTGGACAGACCTCAGCGCAGTTCTCACAGATATTGGAACAGCCCAGACATCTGCCTGCCTCCTTTGCAGCTTCCTTGGTCTCTGAAAGAATTCCTCTTCTGTCATAAAGCTTCTTCTTATCTTCCACCCCATCATCAAAATCTCTGGCTGCCTTTCTGCCAAGAATAGCCTCTGCCGCCTTTCTTGCGTCTCTCATAGCCTCCACCACTGTGGCAGGGCCGTACAATCCGTCTCCTACAGCGTACACACCTTTTACACTGGTCTCAAGGGTTTTGGCGTCCGCCAGGATTCTTCCTCTTCCATCCATCTCAATGCCGTTGGCGTTTAAGAATTCTATCGGCAGCTGTTCTCCCACTGCTCCAATCACAGTATCCGCAGGAATCCTTACCGTCTCTCCGGTCTCCTCCACGCCTCTTCTTCCGGAAGCATCCATATCAGACAGTTTCATTACACTGCACAGAAGAAATCCGTTTTCCAGCCTTACGGGAGACAGAAGTTCTTTAAATTCCACTCCATCTTCCACAGCCATTATAAGTTCTTCCTCATCTGCCGGCATATATCTTTTTGTTCTTCTGTATACCAGATAGGCGTGTTCCACACCTTCTGTCCTCTTAGCCGCTCTGGCTGTATCCATAGCCGTATTGCCGCCGCCGATAATCACTACGTTCCTGCCAAGATCCAGCTTACCTCCTGTTTCCTTAAAACGAGCCAGGAACTCCAGGGCATTAAGAGCCTCTCCTTTTTCCAACTTAAGAACTCCCGGTTTGCTGGCTCCTGTAGCCAGAATCACAAAATCAAATCCCTCATCCATTAGGGTCTGAATACGTTCCACCTTGGTGTTAAGTCTCACCTGAGCGCCGTAGGAAAGGCACAGGCGGATATCTCTGTCAATGGCCTCACTGTCAATGCGGAAACCGGGAATCACATGTCTTACAACTCCGCCCAGCTGTCCAGTGGCCTCAAAAATAGTAGCAGGCATGCCGTTTTTTGTGAGGAAATACGCCGCTGCCAAACCGGCTGGTCCCCCTCCTATAATAGCCGTTCTTTTTCCGGACAAAGTTCCCGCCTGAATCTTCTCCATAAAGCCTTCGTATCCGCCCTGGGCGCATACCAGCTTCACTCCACGGATATCAACCGGATTTTCATAAAAATTACGGGTACATCTTCCCATACAGTTGTGGGCGCAAATGGTTCCTGTAATAAACGGAAGGGGATTCTTTTCTGCGATTACCTCCATAGCCTCCTGGTATCTGCCTTCTGCCGACAGCTGCAGATAGGTGGTAATATCCTGATGAATGGGACAGCCTTCCTTACAGGGCGCCATATAGCAATCGGTCAGAGGCACCGGCTTTTTCACCTTTCTGGAAGGAAGAGGCTTTACTGCCTTTACATGGTGAGAATCGGTTTTTACAGCTTCTCCTAAGGCCGCTGTAAGCTCAGGGCTGACCCCGGTAAATTCCTTTTCTCCCCCTTCCAGTTCTGCAGCCATCTGGCTTAATCTCTGATATCCTCCCGGCTTTAACAGAGTGGTGGCAACAGTCACCGGCCAGATTCCCGCATCTACAATCTTCCTGATATTGTGATAGTCCGCGCCTCCAGAGTAAGAAATCCGAAGCCGTCCGCCAAATTCTTTTGCCAGTTTAGCAGCCAGTGAGATAGATAAAGGATACAGGGATTTTCCTGACATGTACATCTCTTTGCTTGGCAGCTCATTCTGTTTTACATCTACTGGGAATGTATTGGTAATTTTTACGCCGAATTCCAGTTTTTTCTCCTCAGCCAGAGCCATCAGCCTTTCCAGCATAGGAACCGCATCCTTGTACTGAAGGTCGTCTAAAAAGTGGAAATCACCGAAGGCTACATAATCATACCCCATATCATCCATAATCTTTCTGGCAAATTCATAGCCCAAAAGAGTGGGATTGCATTTAATAAAGGTATTCAGCTTTTTCTCTTCCATAAGATAAACGGCAATACGCTCGATCTCCTGAGGCGGGCAGCCGTGAAGGGTAGACAATGTCACAGAATTGCAGATCTCAGGAGAAACAGCCATCACATCCGCTTCGGTCAAACGGCTAAATTCACCAATGTGATCAATAAGATACTGTCTGCACTGACGGAATGTCTCTGTTTGAGAAGCATCCTTCATAGAATCAATGAACCCATTAACCTTTGGAGATTTAATTCCCTCCAGATCATATCCAACGCTCATATTAAACTGAAATCCGTCTCCGTCTCCCAGACCGTATTCTTTAGCCAAAATGGTTAATAAAAACCATGCTTTGATGTACTCCTCCTGCGCCTGGGAAACTGTAAGCTCCGTTGACCACTCGCAGTTATAACACTCATCATCTGCTTTGATACAGGGCTTATTCACCGGCAGATCTTCCCCGTCAATAATCTGGACGGTTTTCAGTTCAAAAAATCTGCTTCCTCCGTAGTAAGCCGCCGCAATATTCTGAGCCAGCTGGGTATGGGGACCTGCTGCCGGACCGATTACGGTCTCCAGCTTTCTGCCAAAAATACGTCTGCAGTTATCTTTTTTGACTTCATAGGGACGGTAAACCCCAAATACATCCCCTGTCTCCTGGTGTTCCTTTCTGATCCACTCCACAAGCTGTGAAAATGGCATCGGTGTCATTCTATCTCCCATTTTTACCTCCTCTGCCGGAAGGCTTTCCCTTCCATGTCAATATCCTATAAAATTTTCGACAGCTTTGCTGCCTTCTTGATTCAACCCATGTCTGTTAACGGCTGTTAATTCGTTGGGCAAGTTTTGCTGCCGCCTGCCTGCAGTCCGCCATTACCTTTTCCTCATCAACAGCAGTAAGAACCCTGTCTTTCATTAAAATCTTTCCATTGGCTACCGTAGTTACCACGCTTCTTCCTGTCATGCCAAAAAGAATATGGCTGTTATAATTATCCTGATTCATTGGGGTAAGGGGAATATAATCAGTAACAATCACATCCGCTGCGGCTCCTTCTCTCAGAACTCCCAGAGGCCTCTTAAAATATCTGCCCGCAATCTCAGCATTTCCCTCAAACAGCATCTTCGGCACTTCTCCCCACCCTGCATTTGGGTCGCAGAGGTGATGTTTATGAAGTACGTTGGCTACCTTATAGGACTCTGTCATATCATGGGTATAGCCGTCCGTTCCCAAGCCTGTAAGAATTCCTCTGTGGACAATCTCCATAGTAGGAGGACAGCCGCATGCATTGCCCATATTGGACTCAGGATTATGTACCACCATAGTGTCCGTATCCCTAATCAGATCCATCTCATGGGAATTCACATAAATACAATGAGCCAGAAGCGTCTTCCTGCCCAGAATATTAAAATCCATCAGACGGTCTGCGATTCTCTTTCCATAATGTTTCAGGCAATGATGGAGATCCTCAATTCCCTCTGCTACATGAATATGATAACCCACCTCTTCCGGCTTATTGACCGCCGCCAGTTCCATGGTCTCATCAGAGATGGTAAACTGGGCGTGCATTCCCATCATTCCCGCAATCATATCCGTATCATCTGCCAAAGCATGGCGGATAAAGGCGGCGTTCTCTTCCACGGCTTCTCTGGCTTTATCCTTTCCATCCCTGTCTGATACCTCATAGCACAGACAGGTACGGACTCCCGTCTCTCTGGCCGCTTCCTCAATCTTAAAAAGAGAGTCTCTGATCTGACCGAAGCTGGCATGATGATCAAAAACAGTCGTGACACCATTTTTAACAGAGTCAATATAAGTAGCCATAGCGCTCAGTCTGGTTTCTTCCAGTGTCAGATTCCTGTCAATGGTCCACCACATTCCGTCTAAAATGTCCAGAAAACCGTGAGGATCATACCCCTTAATGCTTAAACCTCTGGCGAAAGCGCTGTAAATATGTTCATGGACATTAATAAAAGCGGGCATAATAACGCCTCCATGAGCATCCAGAAACTCTGCATGAGGATAGGCTTTTTTCATCTCCCCACAGGTTCCTACCTTAACAATGGCTCCCCCATCCACAACCACTGCTCCATCCTCAAAAAACGGATTTTTAGGATCTCTTGTAATCATTCTTCCGTTCCCAATAATCAGCATACTCCCATCTCCTTTTTTATAAATTGTGTATATAATTCAAACTTTTTATCATGTGCATAATATCCTATTAATTTTTTGTGTTTTTTGTTTAATATCTATTTTTATGACAAATTATCCATTTTTATCTCTATTTTCTTATGCATTTTTACAACATTTCTTTTGTTACCTACAGTGTATCATTTCACTTTGAGAAAAGCAAGGCAGATTTTCAAAAAAAATTAAGATAACCTAATTTTTTTTAAGATTTCCCTTGAATTTTAATTTTTTTATGTTATCATGGAATTAGAGAAATACAAAAAAGGGGGCTGCAAAATGGATGCAAAACTGGCACTGTTGACACAAATTTCCCATGGATTGGCAGTCCATTTCGGAGACTGCTGTGAAGTGGTAATTCACGATTTAAAATGTCCGGATCTGGAACACTCTATTGTCTATATTGAAAACGGACATGTGAGCAACCGAAAGTCCGGCGACGGTCCTTCCGAAATTGTCCTGGAAACCCTGAGACGAAATCCCGCCTCATTACAGGACAAACTCTCCTATCTGACACGGACAGAAGATGGAAGAATACTGAAATCCAGCACGATCTACATCAGAGGGAACGACAATACCATAGACTACATTCTTTCTATTAATTATGACATTACAGGTCTCATGGCTGTGGAAAATTCACTGAAATCCCTTCTCTCCACCTCAGAAATGTCACAAAAGGATCATGAACCGAAAACAACCATTACTCACAATGTCAACGAACTTCTTGACACCCTGATTGACCAATCAGTTGCTTTGGTGGGCAAACCGGTTGCTCTCATGACCAAGGATGACAAAATCCGCGCCATACAGTTTCTCAATGATGCCGGCGCCTTTCTTGTTACCAAATCCGGTGACAAAGTATCCAATTTCTTTGGAATCTCCAAATTTACTTTATACAGCTACATGGAAGCCGGAAAAGAAAAAGAAAAAACATAACATTTTATAATTAAGAAGGAGAAGAGAATATGAAACCAATCGAATGGGTTGTAAACACCATGCCTGGAACAGACGACAAAAATCTTCCTGTCATGGCTCTGGATGAGGTGAAAAAGGCCAGAACCTTCCATGAAAGCTTCCCCCAGTACAGCAAGACGCCCCTTGTCAAGCTGGAGCATATGGCGGAGTATCTTGGGCTTGACCAGATCTATGTAAAGGATGAATCCTACCGCTTTGGGCTGAACGCCTTTAAAGTTCTTGGCGGCTCCTTTGCCATAGCAAAGTACATAGCAGGCCAGACAGGCAAAGATGTATCTGATCTTCCCTACAGCGTCCTTACTTCTGAGGAACTGAAAAAAGAATTCGGACAGGCTACCTTCTTTACCGCTACCGATGGAAATCACGGAAGAGGTGTCGCCTGGGCCGCCAATCGGTTGGGGCAGAAAGCAGTTGTCTATATGCCCAAAGGTTCCACAATCACCCGTTTTAACAACATCAAAGCGGAAGGCGCTCAGGTAACCATTGAAGAAGTTAACTATGATGAATGTGTCCGCATGGCTGCTGAGGCCGCCTCAAAAACAGAACATGGCGTAGTTGTTCAGGATACGGCCTGGGATGGATATGAAGAAATTCCTGCCTGGATTATGCAGGGATACGGAACCATGGCTATGGAAGCAGATGAGCAGCTGGAAGAATATGGATGCGGCCGCCCTACCCATGTATTCATTCAGGCTGGCGTAGGTTCTCTGGCCGGCGCAGTTCAGGGCTATTTTGCCAACCGGTATCCAGACAATCCTCCTAAAGTAGTTGTAGTGGAAGCCGACGTTGCCGCCTGCCTCTATAAGGGAGCAAAAGCCGGAGACGGACAGATTCGTATTGTGGACGGAGATATGCAGACAATTATGGCCGGACTTGCATGCGGTGAACCTAATACCATTTCCTGGGATATTTTAAAGAATCATGTAGATACCTTCGTATCCGCCCCTGATTGGGCAGCTGCTAAGGGCATGCGCATGCTGGCAGCTCCTCTGAAAGGTGATACACCGATAACCTCGGGAGAATCAGGAGCCGCTCCCTTTGGTGTACTTGCATGTATCATGACCATGGATGAATACAAGGACTTAAGAGAACATCTGGCACTTAACAAAGATTCTAAGGTCCTTCTCTTCTCCACAGAAGGCGATACAGACCCGGACCGGTACAAATCCATTGTCTGGGAAGGAAAAGAGCGTTAATTTCAGAAACTATAGAAAAATAAGAAATGGAGGGTGTTTGCAATTATGGATTACTGTAAAATCAAAGAAGCTGCAAAAAATTATGAGGCCGATATGACCAGATTTCTTAGGGACATTGTAAAATTTCCTGGAGAAAGCTGCGATGAAAAGGCTCACATCGACAGAATTGCCGAAGAGATGAGAAAGCTGGAATTTGATAAGGTGGAAATTGACCCCATGGGCAATGTTCTGGGGTACATGGGAACTGGTTCCACTCTCATCGCTTTTGATGCCCACATTGATACTGTAGGCATCGGCAATAAGGACAACTGGAATTTCGATCCATATGAAGGCTACGAAAGCGACACCGAGATCGGCGGAAGAGGCGTATCCGATCAGTGCGGCGGTCTGGTATCTGCTGTTTACGGCGCCAGAATTATGAAAGACTTAGGACTTTTGAGCGACAAGTACACCGTTCTTGTAACCGGTACCGTCCAGGAAGAAGACTGCGACGGTCTCTGCTGGCAGTACATTATTAACGAAGATAACGTTCGCCCGGAATTTGTTGTTTCCACCGAGCCTACAGACGGCGGTATCTACAGAGGCCAGAGAGGCCGCATGGAAATCCGCATTGATGTAAAAGGTGTTTCCTGCCACGGCTCCGCTCCGGAAAGGGGAGACAACGCAATCTATAAGATGGCTGATATTCTTCAGGATGTGAGAGCTCTCAATGAAAATGATGCTTCAGACCAGAGGGAGGTAAAAGGCCTTGTTAAAATGCTGGATGAGAAATACAATCCACAGTGGGAGGAAGCTAATTTCCTGGGAAGGGGAACAGTAACCGTATCTGAAATTTTCTTTACCTCCCCCAGCCGCTGTGCTGTAGCTGACTCCTGCTCCGTTTCCTTAGACCGCCGTATGACCGCCGGCGAAACCTGGGAAAGCTGTTTGGACGAGATCAGAAATCTTCCTAATGTAAAGAAGTACGGAGACGATGTAACAGTTTCCATGTACGAATATTCCCGTCCCTCCTACAAAGGACTTACTTATCCCATCGAGTGCTATTTCCCGACCTGGGTCATTCCCAAGGACCACAAGGTAACTCAGGCTCTGGAGGAAGCTTACAAAGGACTGTATGGAGAGGAAAGAATCGGAGCGGAAGAAACACTTGCTATGAGAAAGGCCCGTCCTCTCACAGATAAATGGACCTTCTCTACCAACGGAGTTTCCATTATGGGAAGAAACGGAATCCCATGCATCGGCTTTGGACCTGGCGCTGAGGCCCAGGCTCACGCTCCCAACGAGAAAACCTGGAAGCAGGATCTGGTAACCTGCGCGGCTGTTTACGCAGCTCTTCCAACGGTTTACTGCAAATAAAGATTTGCACATAATTTCAGAAGCATCGGCTCCAGCCAGGTCAATCTTCCCTGGTTGGGCCCGAACAGAACCATAAGACGGACCCGTTCCCCTTCCTTCCCCAATTAAGGCGGAATTCCTGTCCGTTTCCTACAAAATAGTCAGGAGGATGAATCATCACATGAAAACTTTACAGGATTATATTGATAAACTGAATTCTTTAAATTTTAAGGATATGTATGAAAACGACTTTTTCCTCACCTGGGAAAAAACGGATGACGAGCTGGAGGCTGTTTGGACGGTTGCTGACGCCCTTCGCTATATGAGAGAAAATAACATTTCCACTAAAGTATTTGAAAGCGGTCTCGGAATCTCCCTGTTCCGCGACAACTCTACCCGTACCCGTTTCTCCTTCGCTTCTGCCTGCAACCTTTTAGGCCTTGAAGTTCAGGATCTGGATGAGGGAAAGTCACAGGTAGCTCACGGCGAGACGGTTAGGGAAACGGCCAATATGATCTCCTTTATGGCTGATGTCATCGGCATCCGTGATGATATGTATATCGGAAAGGGCAACGCCTACATGCATGAGGTTGTTGACGCAGTGACACAGGGGCATAAGGATGGAATTCTTGAGCAGAAACCCACTTTGGTAAACTTACAGTGTGATATCGACCATCCAACACAGTGTATGGCAGATATGCTCCACATTATCCATGAATTCGGCGGACTGGAAAACTTAAAGGGCAAGAAACTGGCTATGACCTGGGCCTACTCTCCTTCTTACGGAAAGCCCTTATCCGTTCCGCAGGGAGTAATCGGACTGATGACCCGTATGGGCATGGATGTGGTCCTGGCTCATCCGGAGGGCTACGAAGTGATGCCTGAGGTAATTGAAGTGGCTAAGAAAAACGCTGCTGCTTCCGGCGGTTCCTTCCGTATTTCCAACGACATGGCCGATGCTTTCAAAGATGCAGATATTGTATATCCTAAGAGCTGGGCTCCATTTGCTGCGATGGAAAAGAGAACCAACCTGTACGGAGAAGGTGACACCGAGGGAATCAAGGCTCTGGAAAAAGAGCTTTTGGCTCAGAACGCAGAGCACAAAGACTGGTGCTGTACAGAAGATCTGATGAAGACCACCAAGGATGGCAAGGCTTTGTACCTTCACTGTCTGCCTGCGGATATTAACGATGTCAGCTGCAAAGACGGCGAGGTTGAAGCTTCTGTATTTGACCGCTACCGCGATCCTCTTTACAAAGAAGCCAGTTACAAACCTTATGTTATCGCTGCTATGATCTTTTTAAGCAAATTTAAGAATCCACAGGAAATCTTAAAGAAACTGGAAGAAAGAAACACCCCACGAGTATTAAAATAGAATCTTCATTCCTTTGCGCACCCGCTGCCGGCAGGTAGCGGGTGCGTGTTTTCCATTGCGGAGGGTTTATGTATATGGATAAGAAAAAAAGAATTGTAATCGCGTTGGGAGGAAATGCTTTGGGCAATACATTGCCGGAACAGATGGCAGCTGTGAAAATAACTTCCAAAGCCATTGTAGACCTCATTGAGGAAGGCTGTGAGGTGGTAATCGCCCATGGGAACGGTCCTCAGGTAGGCATGATCAATAACGCCATGAGCGCCTTGAGCAGGGAAGATCCCAACCAGCCTAACACTCCCCTTTCTGTCTGTGTGGCCATGAGCCAGGCCTATATCGGCTACGACCTGCAGAACGCTCTCAGAGAGGAGCTGCTGAACAGAAATATTACCCATATTCCTGTGGCTACCATGATTACCCAAATTCGGGTAGATTCTGACGATCCTGCTTTTCTCAATCCTTCCAAACCAATCGGCCACTTTATGACAAAGGAACAGGCCCAGGAGGCAGAAGAAAAGTACGGCTATATTATGAGAGAAGATGCCGGAAGAGGCTACCGCCGTGTAGTCGCTTCCCCAAAACCGGCTCAGATCATTGAAATCGGAGCCATCCGGACCCTAGTGGACTCCGGACAGCTGGTAATTGCCTGCGGCGGCGGAGGTATTCCTGTCACCTTGAACGGCAATCACTTAAAAGGCGCCAGTGCCGTTATTGATAAAGATTTTGCCAGCGAGCTTTTAGCCGAAGAACTGGACGCAGATGTCCTTATTATCCTTACGGCTGTAGAAAAAGTCGCTGTCAACTTCGGAAAACCGGAAGAGAAATGGTTGGATAATCTTACTACAGCTGAAGCCAGGACATACATGGATGAAGGCCATTTCGCACCAGGATCCATGCTTCCAAAAGTCCAGGCCGCTGTAAAATTCGCAGAGTCAAAAGAAGGCCGTACCGCCTTAATTACTCTCCTTGAAAAAGCAAGAGAAGGAATCCTGGGCAAAACCGGAACTCATATCCACCGGTAAATCCAAACCATAGGAGGAACTCTCGCTTATGAACAATTCAAAGAAAAACTATGCTTCTATCTTCCAGCTGGATGGAGTGCCCAAATTTTCCCAGGCCCTCCCTCTGGCCCTGCAGCACGTAGTGGCCATGATTGTAGGCTGCGTTACTCCTGCCATTATTGTGGCCAATGTAGCCAATCTTTCCACTGCGGATCGGGTTATTTTAATTCAGGCAGCCTTAGTAGTATCCGCCCTCTCCACTTTGCTGCAGCTTTTCCCCATTGGCAACCGGAATGGAATTCATTTAGGTGCAGCTCTCCCTGTTATTATGGGAATCAGTTTTGCTTATGTTCCAAGCATGCAGTCCATCGCTGCCGACTATGGAGTTTCTGCTATTCTCGGCGCGCAGATTGTAGGCGGCATTGTTGCCTTCATCGTAGGATGCTTTGTCATGCAGATCCGTAAATTTTTTCCGCCTTTAATTACAGGAACGGTTGTTTTTACCATTGGACTTTCCTTATATCCCACGGCCATCAACTATATGGCCGGCGGCACCTCAAGTCCTGATTACGGTTCCTGGCAAAACTGGACTGTGGCATTTTTCACCCTGATTATTGTTACGGCTCTCAATCATTTTGGAAAAGGTTTTTTCAAGCTGGCCTCTATCTTAATCGGAATTATTGCCGGATATCTTTTATCCTTATGTTTCGGCATGGTTGACTTCTCAAGCATCGGCTCTTCTGCCCTGTTCCAGATTCCTCAGCCGCTCCATTTTGGAATCACCTTTGAACCTTCTTCCTGCGTAGCCATCGGAATTCTCTTTGCCATTAACGCAATCCAGGCCATCGGGGACCTGACCGCTACGACCAGCGGATCCATGGACAGAGTTCCTACGGACAAGGAACTTCAGGGCGGAATCATGGGCTATGGCGTTACCAATATAATCGGCGCCTTACTTGGCGGACTTCCCACTGCTACATACAGCCAAAATGTTGGTATTGTTACCACCACTAAGGTTATTAACCGCTGCGTACTGGGACTTACAGCCATCATCCTTCTGGCAGCCGGACTGATTCCAAAGTTTTCGGCCCTGCTTACCACAATTCCTCAGTGCGTTTTAGGAGGAGCTACCGTATCTGTATTTGCCTCCATCGCCATGACCGGCATCAAACTGGTTATGACAGAGGAAATGAACTACCGGAACACTTCCATTGTAGGCCTTGCAGCAGCGCTGGGGATGGGAATTTCCCAAACCTCTGCTCTCTCCGCCTTTCCCGACTGGGTCGTAACCATCTTTGGAAGATCTCCCGTTGTTGTAGCTACCATTGTAGCTATTCTTCTTAACGTAATTCTTCCAAGAGATAACAAGAAGAAGTAATTTTTTCCTTCAGGGATTAAAAGGAAAACATGCGTCATCCTTAGGGCGATGACAGGTGTTTTCCTTTTTCTTAGATCAATATATATTTTAATACAAACACCACAGCCAGAACATACATAAGAGCGCTGATGTGTTTTGTCTTTGCCTTTCCTGTTACCAGATTAATTACCACGTAAGATATGACGCCCATTGCAATTCCCTCGGAAATGCTGTACATAAACGGCATTGCAATTATGGCAATATAACAGGGGATTGCTTCTGTAAGGTCATTAAAATCAATTTTAATAACGGAGGTCATCATAAGGAATCCCACTACTACCAGAGCCGGAGCTGTGGCAAAAGACGGAATAGCAAGGAAAATCGGCGATAAAAACAGCGCCAGACCAAAAAGAATGGCCGTTACCATTGCCGTCAGTCCCGTTCTTCCTCCCTCCGCAACGCCTGCAGAGCTTTCTACAAAGGTAGTGGTGGTAGAAGTACCTAAAACAGCGCCCACCGCAGTTCCCACCGCATCCGCTAAAAGAGCCCCGCGGATTCTGGGAAGCCTTCCGTTTTTATCCAGCATATCAGCCTTGGAAGCCACACCGATCAGCGTACCCAGGGTATCAAATACATCCACAAACAAAAACGCAAACATAACAACAAGGAAATCCAATGAGAACACTCTTGAAAAATTCAGGTGCATAAAAGTAGAGGCCATGCTCTTAATTCCAAATCCGGAAGACAAATCCGGAAATACGCTGTACATTCCAAGCTCTGAGTCAGGCTGATAAAGACCAACAAACTGGCAGATCATTCCAAGAATCCATGTAATAAGAATTCCCCATAAAATATTGCCCTTTACATTTTTTACAACCAGAACCGCCGTAATCAAAATTCCAATTAAGGCCAGCACAACCGTAATTCCCACAGAACGAAAAGTACCATCTTTTATAGCTCCGCTGAAGGAATAAACTGTCACCAAGGTGGAACTGTCCACTACCACTTTAGCATTCTGAAGCCCTATAAAAGCAATAAACAAACCGATTCCTACCGATACCGCATGTTTCAGATTCATAGGTATTGCATTAAAAATAGCCTCTCTCACATTCGTCAGAGACAGCAGAATAAATACAAGTCCTTCAACAAATACTGCTGCCAAAGCCATTTCCCATGTATACCCCATGCCGATTACCACAGTATAGGCAAAATAAGCGTTTAATCCCATACCAGGCGCCAAAGCAAAAGGATAATTAGCAAAAAATGCCATCATTAAAGTACCGACCATGGCAGCGAGAGCCGTAGCGGTAAACACCGCCCCGCTGTCCATACCCGCCCCGGTTTCTCCCAGAATGCTGGGATTCACTGCCAGAATATAGGCCATTGTCATAAAAGTCGTGATACCTGCCATTACCTCTGTCTTTACATCTGTATGATTTTC
>DXFU01000005.1 GCA_019114305.1 Candidatus Hungatella pullicola
ACCTGTTTTTTTAGAGATTTCACTGATCCGGTATCCACAATTGCTCAAGTCTTTGATATGATTGATTTGGGACATAGTGAGCATCTTCCTTTCCTCCTTTATCTTTGGTGGTGCTTAGATAAAGGATAAATATAATGTAAAGGGGAATCAATATGTCCCGCTTTATTTAGGGAATTTCTCTCGCTTTTTTCAGGGAATTCTGACGCTTTTTTTCGGTAAATTTAGTGTATCATAAACATCTGGACTACGATAAGCAAAAGAAGGCGGAGACGGCTGTAGATGAACTGAGAAAGAGGTTTGGCATTGACTGCGTAAAAAGAGCCAGCTTTTTAGGGTCTCCGGCCAATAAGGAGGATCTCTGGATTGATCACATGGGAGGCGGAATCAGCAGAGAAAAATGGACTGTGGATTATAACCGGGAGCTGGCTGTTTCCCCGCAAAAATCCGTATGGGCTGACTAGTATGTGAAAAAGGAGTGGATTGTTTTGGCAGGATTTGGGGAAGGGGCAAACATGCCCAGAGAGAGAGAAGAAATCATGCCCGAGGGCAGAATGTATCATATTGCCTGCAAGACATGGTTTACGGCGGGAGGCTGTCCAAGACCTCTTTCTTTTAAATTTGAGGGAGATGACGGAATTCTGCAGACTGTGCGGGATCTTACGGTGCTGTATTCAGAAGACAAGAATTATTCCGGTATCCCCAGCAAAGAATATGGATGTCAGGCTGTAATAGGAGGATTTTTAAGAAACTTCCGTCTGATATTTTACTGCGAGGCCTGTAAATGGGTTATGTTGATTGGACAGTAGATGGAAAGAGGTTAACATGCTATGTGCGGAAGATATTATATCAATAGGCAGATGGAAAGGGAAATGGAAAAAATTCTGGGATATCAGGGAAGGAAAGTAATAAGGAACGAGATTTTTACGACGACAGACGTGTACCCTTCTCAAAAAGCTATAGTTTTGGCGGAAAGAGACCATCATATGGTATTGAAATTTATGCCCCGTCCTTTATATAGCCGGCTTTTATAGAATGTTTGAGGATGGCAACCATTTCGTTATCCTGACGACAGAGGCCAACGACTCTATGAGACCAGTCCATCCGCGGATGCCTTTGATTTTAGAACAAAATGAACTGGAAGGCTGGCTTTGGGATGAAAGATATGGGGACAGCCTTCTGAAGAAGACACCAGTATTATTGAAGAGACAGCAGGAGTATGAACAGCAGACCCTTCCATTTTTATAAAAATTCTTCTTTAATTTGTTCCTATGTTTTCTTGACATTAATTAAATAATTTAATATAATTAAATAAAAAGTAAGTAATCATTCAATAAATTTCACACGAAATACTTATGAGAACAGATGAAGGAGGATGTATGCGCTATACTAATTACCAATTTAAGGTTCCGGAAGAGAAGATTGTCCGGGTGATTGTAGACACGGATGCAAAGAATGAAGCAGATGACCAATTTGCCGTTGTTCAGGCTCTGCTGAGTCCTAAATTTGAAAACATAGGCTTTATTGCCGCTCATTTTGGTCAGACCAGATGTGCGGATTCCATGATGCGAAGCTACAGAGAGCTGGAAAAGATCTTCGGCCTTATGAATTTTTCCACGGAAGGAGTTCTTTACCGGGGAGCGGAAGGCCCTATGCCTGATAAGAAGACCGGAATACCCAGTGAAGGAGCCAGGCTTATTGTGGAAGAGGCCATGAAAGAGGATTCAAGGCCTCTTTATGTGCTCTTTTTAGGGGCCCTTACAGATCTTGCAAGTGCCTATCTTATGGAGCCGCGAATTGCCAAAAGACTGACTGCTGTCTGGATCGGCGGCGGACGATATCCAAACGGGGGTCCTGAGTTTAATCTGGGCAATGACGTCAATGCTGCTAATGTTGTATTCTCCAGTCCTATTGAGCTATGGCAGGTTCCTAAGAATGTATACGAGATGATGCCTGTATCTTTAGCGGAACTGGAATACAGAGTTGCCCCCTGCGGTGATATTGGACGTTATCTTCTGGAGCAGTTAGATACCCACGCCCACGAACAGGGCCCGAGAGAAAGCATCTTCCGCACGGGGGAGACTTGGGTGCTGGGCGATAATCCGGCAGTTGGGCTTTTATTATATGAACACAGATTTGAATTTGACTGGGTTCAGGCGCCTTTGATTACAGAAGATATGAATTATGTACACACAGGGTTAAACCGGCCTATCCGTGTATATAAATCTATAGACAGCCGTCTTATTCTGGAAGATTTGTACGCTAAATTGGCGCTGTTTTCTCAGAAAAAATGACCCTGTTATGACAAAAAAGGAAGCTGAGAGTGATTTCAGCTTCCTTTTTTTGCGACACTTTCCCTCACAATAAGGCTGGTTGAAAGTTCCAGCTTGACGGGACTTCTGGAGGGCGTGTTGATTTTGCTTTGAATCTGTTCTATTGCTAAAGCGCCGAAATCCTGCCTCTGAACCTGCATAGTTGACAGAGCGGGAGAGAGAAAGTTGCAGATGGGAATATCATCAAAGCCTATTACAGATATGTCTTCCGGTATTCGTATGCCGGCTTCCTTCAAAGCGCGCATGGCTCCTGCCGCGATCAGGTCATTATCCGCAAAGTAAGCCTGCGGAAGAGAAATTCCCTGTTCCAACAAAGCCTTCATGTCCAGATAGGCATTTTCCATGGAAGGAGCCAGTTCTAAGATATAACCGGAATTCTTTTTGATATTATAGTGGCGAAGTGCCTTAAAAAAACCATCAGCTCTTTCCTCAAAATTAGCGATCCGGAAAGAAGATTTCAGATAACCGATTTCAGTAAAACCAGCTTCTGCCAGATGGGATACGGCCATAAAGGCTCCTTGTACATTGTTGATGAGAACCGTATCTAGCTGAAGCTCTTCGTAGTAGCAGTCCAAAACTACAAGAGGGCAGGGCTGATTGAGAAAAGGAGTAAAATCTTCTTTGGTCATCTCTGTGGCCAGAAGAAGAATTCCGTGATAATCCTTTTCGTACAGATCCTTAATTTGGCTGGCAACCGGTTCGTTGCCGTAAATATATGAAATGTTCAAATTGAGATTTTTAGATTTACAGGCGTTGCTGATTCCCTCTGTCAGTTCAGAAAAAAATGGAGTATCTGCAACCACCTTACCTGATTTGCGGTAAATTACAAAACAAATGTTTTTGGTTTCCTCCGGGTAAGAGGAGTATTTAGAAAGATCATAACCGTACTCTCTGGCAGCCTCAAGAATCCGGGTACGGGTGGCGCTGCTGATTCCCGGCTTATGATTCAGGACCATGGAAATAGTCGCGGGAGATACATTTAATATTTGGGCGAGTTCTTTTGCTGATATAGCCATGCAAACACAATCCTAACTTTATTGGATTTCATCTAGAATGTGATCTAAATGATTAATTAAATTTTATTGGATTTTTCCTTGCGCGTCAATAGTCAATTCTGAATAAAGCCTGATGAAATAAGGGGTTTGTAAAAGCGGGTCTGAAAAACAAGTGAATTTCTGTAAAAATTTAAAAGAATAGAGTTTCAAAATGAGACTATAATTTAATAAATAATTATTGACTGCAATTTAATAATTAAGTATAATTAAAATAACAATAAGAATCACGGAGGATGGAATATGAGCAAAATCAAATTGGCATTTGCCCCCACAAGAAGAAGTATTTTCTCGGCTCCCGCAGCAGTAGAATATGCCAATCTTACAAGAAAAAAATTAAAGGATCTTGATATATCCTTTGTGGACATTGATGACATCAATGAGGAAGGACTTCTGTACGATGAGGAAGGACGCATTGAGATGACGGAAAAGTTCAAGAAGGAGGGAGTGGATGGTTTGTTTCTCCCCCACACAAATTTCGGAACAGAATATGAGTGTGCCAGGCTGGCAAAGGAACTGAATGTTCCTGTTCTTTTATGGGGGCCCAGAGATGAGAGACCGGACCATAAGGGAGTACGGAAAAGGGACAGTCAGTGCGGACTGTTTGCCACAGGAAAGGTCCTTAGAAGATTTCAGATTCCATTTACTTATCTGACTAATTGTAATCTGGAAGATCCGGAATTTGAGCGTGGAATAAAGGATTTTCTGGCTGTATGCAATACAGTAAAGACTTTCAGAAATATGAGAATTCTTCAGATTGGTCCAAGACCTTTTGACTTCTGGTCTACCATGTGCAACGAGGGAGAGCTTCTGGAACGGTTTAACATTCAGCTGTCACCGGTCCCCCTGCCGGAATTGACACAGGAGATGAAAAAGGCAAAAGAAGAAAAAACAGAAGTAGAGCAGGTAATGGCCTACTGCAAAGAACATATGACAATCGAGATTAAGGAGAAAGAGCTGGAAAATGTGGCAGCTTTAAAGGTTGCCATGAAGAGCCTTGCTCTGCGCTATGGCTGCCAGGCAATAGCTATTCAGTGTTGGAATGCTCTTCAGGGAGAAATTGGAATTATGCCCTGCGCGGCTAATTCTCTTCTCAACGAAGAGGGGATTCCAGTGGTATGTGAAACGGATATTCATGGAGCTGTTACGGCTCTTTTGGCAGAAGCTGCTGCCGCAGATGGAACCAGAAGCTTTTTCGCTGACTGGACAGTAAGACATCCCGACTGTGAAAACGGGGAGCTTTTGCAGCACTGCGGTCCCTGGCCTATTTCCGTGGCGAAGGAAAAACCTGTTATCAGCTATCCTCTTGCCTTTGATTATCCGGGAGCTGTAGCCGCACAAGCAAAGCATGGAGAAGTAACTTTGTGCAGGTTTGACGGAGACAACGGAGAATATTCTCTTTTGTTAGGCCGTGCCAGGGGAATTGACGGTCCCTACACCAAGGGAACTTATCTCTGGGTAGAAGTAGAGAACTTAAAGCGCCTTGAGGCCAAGCTGGTAGAAGGTCCGTATATTCATCACTGCGTAGGAATTCATAAGGATATTGTTCCTGTTCTCTATGAGGCCTGCAAATACATAGGAGTGAAACCAGATTTTTATGATCCAATAGAAGAAGAGGTAAAAGCATATTTGAGAGGCGAATGAGTATGGAAGATTTGAAAGCAAAAACTTTTGAGTTAAGGCAGAATGTGCTGGATATTGTAATGGCAGGCAAGGGTGGCCATATCGGCGGAGATATGAGTGTGCTGGATATTCTAAGCACTCTGTATTTCCGGATTATGAATGTGTCACCGGAAAATCAGGCGGATCCTAACAGAGATCGTTTTGTAATGAGCAAAGGACACTCCGTGGAAGCGTTATACGCTGTGCTGGCAGCCAAAGGCTTCTTTCCTCTGGAAGAAGTAATCCGCCGGTTTTCTAAATTTGGTTCCCCATATATCGGGCATCCCAACAATCATCTTCCTGGAATTGAGATGAACTCCGGATCCCTGGGACACGGGCTTCCGGTTTCTGTTGGGATGGCTTTGGCCGGAAAACTGGATAAGGCTTCTTATCGGGTTTATACCGTAATGGGAGATGGGGAGCTGGCCGAGGGCTCTGTTTGGGAGGCAGCTATGGCGGCTGGAAACTATAAGCTGGATAACCTGTGTGCAACCATTGACCGAAATGGCCTTCAAATTTCCGGAAGCACAGAACAGGTAATGCGTCTGGATCCTCTGAAAGACCGCTTTCAGTCCTTTGGCTGGAATGTAATAGAGGTAAAAAACGGAAATGATACAGATGCTCTTACGGAAGCATATAGGCAGGCGAAGGAGAAAAAAGGAAAGCCTACGTTGGTTTTGGCGGATACCATAAAGGGATACGGCTCTTCTGTGATGGAGAATAAAGCTCAGTGGCATCACAAAGTTCCGTCTGAGGAAGAATATATCCAAATTTCAAAAGATTTTGAAAGAAGAAAGGAGGAGAGGGACCATGAATAAGATTGCTAACAGGCAGGCTATCTGCCAGGTGCTTATGGAGAATGCCAGAACGGATAAAGATATTGTTGTGCTGTGCAGCGATTCTAGAGGTTCCGCTTCTCTTGCTCCGTTTTTTGAATCGTTTCCGGAGCAGGCGGTAGAAGTTGGAATTGCGGAACAGAATCTGGTAAGTATCAGCGCCGGACTGGCCAGCTGCGGAAAAAAAGCTTACGCCGCTTCTCCTGCCTGCTTCCTTACTACAAGAAGCTATGAACAGGCAAAAATTGACGTGGCCTACTCTAATACCAATGTAAAACTGATCGGCATCAGCGGTGGTGTAAGCTATGGGGCCCTGGGGATGAGCCACCATTCCACTCAGGACATTGCAGCGATGGCAGCTCTTCCTAATATGAGAGTATATCTGCCTTCAGACAGATTTCAGACGGCGAAATTAATAGAGGCCCTGTTAACGGATGAAAAGCCTGCATATATCCGGGTTGGACGCAATCCGGTGGAGGATATTTACTCTCAGGAAGACTGTCCGTTTCAGCTTGATAAAGCAGTGAGTTTAAAAGAGGGAGAGGATCTTCTTTTTGTGGCCTGTGGGGAGATGGTCAAACCTGCGCTGGAAGCAGCAAAACTTCTTGAACAGCAGGGGATTTCCGCTGGAGTTCTTGATATGTACTGTGTCAAACCCCTGGATACAGAAACTCTGTTGGAAAAGGCGGGAAAGGTAAAGGCTGTTGTGACCGTAGAGGAACATGTGCCTGCCGGCGGACTGGGCAGCATGGCAGCACAGGTGATTGGGGCAAAGGATCCTAAGAAAGTGGTAAATCTTACCCTTCCCGATGCTCCAGTGATTACAGGAACCTCTAAAGAGGTTTTTGACTACTATGGATTAAATCCGGAAGGAATTGCCAGGGCCGCGAAACATGCCCTGGACAGATAAATGAGCAGATATATTCTCGGTCTGGATCAAAGTACCCAGGGAACCAAAGCCCTTCTTTTTGATGAAAAAGGATGTCTGGTTATGAGAAGGGATAAGGCCCACCGACAGCTGATCAGCCCAGAGGGATGGATATCCCACGATCCGGAGGAAATATATAAAAATACGATAGAGGTGCTTAAGGCCGTTATTGAGGATTCCGGCATTGACAAAGATCACGTAGCGGCCTTGGGGATAAGCAATCAAAGGGAAACTTCTCTGGCATGGGAGCGGTCTACAGGAAGGCCTGTTGCAATGGCTGTGGTATGGCAGTGCAGCAGAGCAGAAGAAATCTGTCGTCAGCTGGAGAAGGATTCCCAGATTATAAAGGGTAAGACCGGCCTTGCTCTGTCTCCCTATTTTCCGGCGGCAAAATACGCCTGGATATTGAGAAATTTTAAGGAAGGGGAGAAGCTGGCCAAAGAGGGCAATCTCTGCCTTGGTACGATGGATTCCTTTCTGGTTTACCGTCTGACAAAGGGGCAGGTATTTCAAACGGATTATTCCAACGCTTCCAGAACCCAGCTGTTTGATTTGAAAACCTGTAAGTTTGATCCTTTACTCTGCGGCATATTTGGGATAGACTTAAGGTGTCTGCCTGAAATAGAAGATTCGGATGGAGACTTTGGACTGACCAGCTTGGAAGGTTTTCTTTCCAAGCCCATACCTGTCAGGGCGGTACTGGGAGATTCCCATGGGGCTTTGTTTGGCCAGGCCTGTTTGGAAAAGGGGATGACCAAGGCTACCTATGGTACAGGCTCTTCCATTATGATGAACGTGGGAGAAAAGCCTGTATTCAGTAAAAATGGGGTGGTAAGTTCTGTGGGATTTAAAATCAATCACAGGCTTACTTATGTACTGGAAGGCAATTTAAATTATACAGGAGCGGTAATTACCTGGTTGAAGAAGGATCTGGGACTGATAGCAGCTGAACAGGAAACCGAAATAATGGCAAAAGAAGCCAATCCGGAGGACAGAACCTATCTGGTTCCCGCTTTCAGCGGCCTGGGCGCTCCGTACTGGGCCAGCAATGCCAGGGCTGCCATATTGGGCATGGGCAGAACGACAGGAAGAAATGAACTGGCAAGGGCAGCTCTTTCCTGTATTGCCTGCCAGATTACTGATGTGGTGAAGGCTATGGAGAAGGATGGAAATATGTCTTTAGAGGAGCTTCGTGTAGACGGCGGACCTACAAAGAATAAATACTTGATGCAGCTGCAGTGCGATCTGCTGAATCGTTCAGTGAAGGTTCCTGCTCAGGAAGAATTATCCGGCATGGGGGCAGCTTATGCGGCCGGGTTGTCAGTGGGACTGTATGATGAAAGAATATTTCACAGAACTCAGCGGACAACATACCGGCCACGGATGAGCGAAGAAGAGCGGACCAGGCTGTATGAGGGCTGGAAACAGGCGGTAGACTGCGTAATCAGAAACGGGGGACAATCGTGAGAATTTATGCTTTAAAAGCAAACTATCAGACAAATCCAATAGGGATTGATTTAAACAATGTAACTTTATCCTGGAAGGTGAAGGAAGCAAAAGGAAGACACCAGCAGTATTCAAGAATTACAGTCGCAGAGGATTGGGATTTTCAAAAGGTGATTTATGACAGCGGAGAAGTTCCTCTTAGAGGGGCTGCTTTCCCTTTGGAGGCACCACTGAAACCGGGACAGCCTTATTTCTGGAAAGTGGAAGTAATGGATGATCAGGGCGATTACGGGGTGAGTTCTGTTTCTTCCTTTGAAGGGGGACACCCGGAAGAAGCCTGGCATGGAATTTGGATTAAACCGCCTTTTGTGAGAGAGATTCATCCGGTTTTTTCCAAGACATTTGTCCTTAATAAGGAAACCCTTGCTCATTTGGCTATGGGACGGCTTTATATCTGCGGTCTGGGACTTTATGAGGTTGTTATAAACGGCGTAAAGGCAGGAGATGAATTTTTGGCTCCATACTGGACTGATTACCGATATTGGATTCAGTATCAGACCTATGATGTTGCACCTTTGCTGAGGGAAGGAGAAAACCGCATTGATATTAGTCTGGGAAATGGATGGTATAAGGGAAGATTTGGGTATCTGAACAAGGGACAGCTGAGGGAATATTACGGAGATGAATTTAAAGTTGTGGCGGATCTTTACCTGACAGACAAAGAGGGAAAACAGACCGTCATTGCTACGGATGAAACCTGGCTGGCGTTAAAGTCTCCGGTAGTCAGCTCCGGAATTTATGACGGAGAGGTTTACGACGCCAGGATGGAGCCGGCTCTTTGGGAAATTCCGGAGAGACAGAGACTCAAAGCCTGCCCTGCCCAGGCGCCTGAAGGGAAATTATGTCCCATGACAGGGCCGGCAGTGAAAAAGAAAGAAGTATTAAAGGTAAAAGAAATTATTACTACCTCAATTGGAGAAACTGTGCTGGATTTTGGACAGGAGATTACAGGATGGGTTACCTTCTGGCCCGAGGGACCGAAAGGACAGAGGATTACTCTTCAGCACGGAGAGGTTCTCCAGAATGGAATATTTTATCGGGAAAATCTGCGTACAGCTCAGGCGGAATACACTTTTATTTCCAACGGCATAAAGCAGTTCGCCCGTCCCCATTTTACATTTTTTGGATTCAGGTATGTAAAGGTAACCGGAATGGAGATAAACAGTTCCAATGTAGACCAATTCCAAGCATGGGCTTTGTATTCTGATATGCAGGAGACGGGCTTTATTGAAACTTCTAATGAAAAGATAAACCGGCTTATTGAGAATACCAAGTGGAGCGAGAAAGACAACTTCCTGGATGTTCCCACAGATTGTCCTCAGAGAGATGAGAGACTGGGCTGGACAGGGGATGCCCAGATTTTCTCATCAGCAGCCTGCTATCATATGGAACCGGCAGCCTTTTTCAGAAAATATTTAAGGGATATGGCTTATGAACAGAGAGAAAAAGGCGGAGCTGTTCCCTACGTAGTACCTGATGTTCTTACTTTGGCAAGACAGATGAATGGTGAGCCGGAGTTCCCTATGGAGAAAGATCTTTGGGGAGAAGCCGGAGCCAGCGTATGGGGGGACGCGGCCACAATTATTCCGTGGAATTTGTATGTTCATACCGGCAACAGGAAATGGCTGGGTGAACAGTATGACAATATGAAGCAGTGGTCAGATTTTATGATCCACATGGACGAAACTTACTGCGGAGGCGAAAGACTTTGGACTTGCGGCTTCCATTTCGGAGACTGGCTGTCTCTGGATGCAGAGGGTGACAGCAGGGAAGGAGGAACAGACAAATATTTTGTGGCTTCTGTCTTTTATATGTATTCCACAGGTCTTACGGCGAGAGCGGCTCATGTACTTGGAAATCAGGAAGAGGAAGCTTATTACGGAAAAATCTCCGCGCAGATAAAAGAAGCTATAAAAAAGAGATATTTCTGTGGCAATGGGCGGATTAAAATTTCTACTCAAACTGCTTATGTTCTGGGCCTTTGGTTTGGATTGTTTGATGTGAATGAGACAGAGGCAGCAGCAGAAGAACTGTGCAGGCTTTTGGAAGAAAGAAAGATGCATCTTGCTACCGGGTTTGTAGGAACGGGATATCTCTGCCAGGCTCTTTCTCAGGCCGGCAGAACAAAAGAGGCGTATACACTTTTGTTCAATGAAGATTATCCCAGCTGGCTCTATGAGGTGAATCTGGGAGCTACTACTATCTGGGAGAGATGGAATTCCCTTCTGCCGGACGGCTCCATCAGCAGTACCGGTATGAACAGCCTTAATCACTATGCTTACGGTGTTGTTGCAGAGTGGATTTACAGTACGGTGTGCGGTCTTTCCCTGTGTGAAGACAAGCCGGCAGGAGAGCAGATTTGTTTTGCCCCAAGACCAGACAGAAGGCTGGATTATGTAAAAGCAAAATGCGCCTTTGCAGCCGGTGAATACGAAGCAGGCTGGAAATGGGAAAATGGTTTTCTTGTATATAGCTTGTCTGTTCCCTTTGACTGTCATGCTGTGTTAGACTTAGGAGAAGGGATCCAGGCGGTTGAGATCAATGGAGAGCCGGTGAAGGAGTATCAGGGACTTGTGCTGGAAGCAGGCCGGTATGAGATCAAGGCATTTTTGACCGGAGGTATGCAGTAAATATAAGAATCCATCACTGGAGACGAAAGTTTGGAGAAGGAAGAGGGCAGGAACTAACTTATGGTAACAGATACATATAACTCTCCCTGGGCTAAGGTTCATGGAATTCCCTTTAAAAATGTGACTTTGGAAGATGGTTTCTGGAAAGAAACCGGGCGGGTTTGCGCTGATTCCACAGTCTATCATTTGAAGAAAATGTTTGACAGCGAAGAAATCAGTCATGTGGTGGAGAATTTCCGTATCTGCGCAGGAAGAAGCAAAGGAAGGCACAAAGGAACCCCCTTTGGAGACGGAGATTTCTATAAATGGATGGAGGCAGCACTGTACTGCGCTGTCTCCCAAAACAATGAAGCGCTTTTAAAGGAGCTGGAGGACTACATTCAGCTTCTAGGGGAGGCCCAGCGTTCTGATGGCTATCTTTCCACAAAACAGATTATTGAGGAGATGAAGGGAAAGAAAAGCCGTCTGAAAGACATTAATGATTTTGAGGTTTACAATCTTGGCCACCTTTTTACCTCTGCCTGCCTTTATAATCGGCTGACGGGGAAAGATAATTTTTTAAAAATAGCTGAAAAGGCAGCTGGATATTTAAAACAGGTGTACCATCAGGCAGAGGACACCGGACAGGTTCAGACAGCAGTGTGTCCCTCTCATTATATGGGATTGGTGGAGCTTTACCGTACCACTGGAGAGAAGGAATATCTGGAGCTGGCGGCAAAAGCTGTGAGACTTCGGGATATGGTGGAGAACGGTATGGATGACAACCAGGACAGAATCCCCCTTCTGGAACACGACCGGATCGTAGGCCATGCGGTGCGGGCCAATTACTTGTATGCAGGTTTGGCTGATCTGTATGCGGAGACTGGCAGGAAGGATTATCTGCAGGTGCTTCACCGGGTATGGAACAGCCTGGTTCAGAAGAAAATGTATCTTACCGGTGGCTGCGGGGCCTTATATAACGGCGTCTCTCCTTATGGGAATTTCTTCCGGGATCAGAAGATTCACCAGGCTTACGGTTATGAGTACCAACTTCCTAATATTACAGCTTACAATGAGACATGTGCTTCTGTGGGAGGAGTTATGTGGGCTTACCGCATGTTCACAGTGGAGCCTAAGGCTGTATACATGGATATACTTGAGCGAATGATGTACAACGTGAACCTTGGCGCAGTTAGTTTAGACGGAAAGAAGTTTTTTTATGAAAATATGCTGCGGCGAACCTGGAAGCTGGATTACCAGCTGGTATGGCCCAGAGAGAGAACAGAATATATAGAAAGTTACTGCTGTCCTCCTAACCTGGCAAGATTGATTGCCCAGACGGCAGAGTATTTCTATATGAAATCTGAGGATTCTGTATGGATCGGACTTTATGGAGAGAGTACGGCTGTCATAGATTTGGATAACGGAGCTGCCTTCCAGCTTCATCAGTCCACCGCTTATCCATATGACGGCACAATTTGTTTTACCTTTGATCAGGTGAGAGATGAGCGGCCGTGGAAGCTTATGCTTCGTGTTCCCGGCTGGGTAAAGCGGGGAAAATTGAAAGTAAATGGAAAAGAGAGGAAACTTTTTTCAGGAGAGAGCGGCACCTATATTGAGATTTTTATGGAACGGACAAAAGGAACGCAGGTTGAACTGGTTTTGGATATGCCGGCAAGGCTTACTGTTTCCAATTCTATGGTAGAGGAGACGGAAAATCATCTGGCAGTAGAGAGAGGACCTTTGGTTTACTGTATGGAAAGCCAGGACGGACTGGTGGAAGATCTGGATGATCTGCTTCTTCCTGCAAATGCTGTTTTTGCGCCGGAGGAGTATTGGATTCAGGGGAGAAAAATGACAGCTTTAAAGAGCTGTTTCTTAAAGATAGACCGGGATCATTACGACAAAGAAGCCTTGTATTCTTCCTGCGGCTCCTTCCGGCTTCGGCAGGTACAGGTTCGGCTGATCCCTTATTTCGCCTGGGACAACAGGGGAATGGGGCAGATGAGAATATGGTTCCCGGCTCAGTGGCCCGTGACAGCAGGAGAATGAGAAGATGAAAAAGGATTTAAGAAGATTGGGAACCTTTCCTCAGGAAAAAATGGGGATGGCAGATAAGATTCTTGACCAGGAACTGAAAGAAGACCGACACAAAATAGTGGTTTTAGATGATGATCCTACAGGAACTCAGACCGTTCATGGAGTTTCTGTATATACAGACTGGTCAGAGGAAAGTATTGCCCGGGGATTTAAGGGAAAGGAAAAAGTGTTTTATATTCTGACCAATTCCAGAAGTTTTTCCCCGGAACGAACCATTCAGGTACACCGACAGATTGGGGAACGGGTAGAAAAAGCAGCCAGAGAGCAGGGAACGGAATATCTTATTCTTAGCCGCGGAGACTCGACATTAAGAGGACATTATCCTCTGGAGACAGAAATACTTAGAGAAGTTTTGGAGCAAAAAGGCTACACTATAGACGGAGAGATCATATGCCCCTATTTTGGGGAAGGCGGAAGATATACAGTGGATAATATCCACTATGTTAAGCAGGGAGATTGGCTGATTCCATGCGGAGAAACGGAATTTGCCCAGGATAAAACTTTTGGTTATCATTTTTCCGATCTGACGGAGTATATCGAGGAAAAAACCAGGGGAAAATGCAAAGCTGGAGAAGTTTTAACAATTTCCTTGAAGGCCCTGAGAAACCTTGATGTAGAAGGCATTACCCACAGTCTTATGGGAGCGGAAAATTTCAAAAAAATCATTGTAAACGCAGTTTGTGACTATGATCTTAAGGTGTTCTCTGCAGCTTTATACCGGGCAATGAAATCTGGAAAAAGATTTTTGTTCCGCTGTGCGGCATCTCTTGTAAAGATATTGGGAGGCATAAAAGAAAAACCTCTTTTGGATTGCAGTCAGTTGTTCTGTCATGGGGAGACAGACAGAGGAGGAATCATTCTTATCGGATCCCATACAAGGAAGACCACAGAGCAGTTGGAACAGCTGAAAGAGATTAGGGGAATATGTTTCCATGAAATGAATACAGATCTGGTGCTTGTGCCCGGAGCATTGGAGAATGAAATCCGGCGTTTGGCTGCAATCTGCAGCAGCCAAATTGCTGCAGGAACTACTGTGGCGGTTTACACCAAAAGACAGATTTTAAGCCTGGAAGGAGATACGAGGGAGACCGCTTTAGCACGTTCTGTGGAGATTTCCAAAGGCGTTCAGGCATTGGCGGGTCTGCTGGAAGCAGCACCTTCTTTTGTGGTAGCTAAAGGGGGAATTACTTCAAGTGACGTGGCCACAGGGGGACTGAGAATACAGCGGGCTGCTGTGTTAGGACAGATTGCGCCCGGTGTTCCGGTATGGAGAACTGGGGAAGAAAGTCGTTTCCCGGGGATCCCCTATGTAATATTTCCGGGAAATGTGGGTGAGAAGGATACCCTGAAATGTGTGGTTAAACAGCTTTTAGGGCTGGCAGATGGGGGGAAAGAAATGTGAAAATCGGATTGATTTATACCAGTACGACGCCGGAACTGATTCACCTGGTAGAAGAAGAGATAAAAAAGGCTTTTGGGAAGAATATTTGTCTTGTGAGCTGGCAGGATCCTTCGATTCTGGCTCAGGTACGGGAGTCAGGGTATGTGACAGCTCAGCCGGCTGCCCGGCTGATAAAAATGTTTATGGAAGCGGTGGAACAGGGATGCGATGGAATCCTGAATGTCTGCTCTTCCGTAGGGCTGGTGGCAGACGCCATGCAGCCGGTTGCAAAACTGACCGGAGTGCCTATTGTAAGAATTGATGAGGAAATGTGCAGAAATGCAGTGGAGAGGGCGGAAAAAATTGCTGTTATGGCAACCCTTCCAACCACTTTAGATCCCACAAAAGCTACTTTGTGCCGTCTGGCAGAAGAAAAGGGCAGGAAGATTGAGCTGATAGATATTCTGGTAGAGGGAGCTTTTGGGTTAGATCCAGTACAGTTCCAAAAGAAGATGGCTGATTATGCCAAGCTGGCAGTGGGCAGAGCGGATATTATTTTATTTGCCCAGGGTTCCATGGCATACTGCAGTCAATATATTGAGTCTATGTATCACATACCTGTTTTATCCAGTCCTGAATATGGAGCAAGGGCTCTGAAGAAAGCCTTGGAAGATCGGCAGGATTGCTAGGAGGGGAGAAGGAGCAATGAGGAAGGTTATTATTTCAGTGGCTCCCGTATGGGGGCAGGACACTTCTATAGACCCGGCAGGGATTGCCAGAGATGTGGAGCAGTGTGCCAAAAAAGGCGCTGCAATGGTTCATCTTCACGTCAGAGATCGCCGGGGACGTCTGACATCTGATCTTAAGGTGCTGGAAGAAACCGTAAGACAGATTCGTTCCCGGTGCGATATTATGATAGAAGTTTCTACTGGAGGCGTTTCAAATTTGACCATAGAAGAAAGATGCGCTCCTCTTCCTGTCCAATGGGCTGAGGCAGCTTCTCTTAATGTAGGCTCTGTGAATCTGGGAGAGGCTGTGTACGCTAATCCTGTCTGCGAAGTAGAATATTGCGTTGGGCAAATTCTGAAGTATAAAAAAATACCGGAAATAGAGGTGTTTGAACTTGGCATGATAAAAACAGCGGCGGAATTGGTTCAAAAGTATCATATGCCTGCCCCCATCCTTCTCAGTATTGTATTGGGCCATCAGGGAGCAGCTCCTGCAACAAAGAGAATTCTATATTCTATGATAGACGCTGTTAAGGAATTCTTTCCACACGGACAGGTTTTATGGGGGATTACCCAGGCGAACAGAAAGAATTTTGATCTTATAGAAGAAGCACTGGATATGGGAGCATCTACAGTGAGAATTGGATTTGAAGACAGTCCGTGGCTGGCTCCTGATCAAAGGTCAGACGCTAATTGGCTTTTGGTTGAGAAGGTAAAGGGAATTTTACAGAAAAAAGGGTTAAGTCCTGCCACGCCGGATGAAGCCAGAAAGATACTGGGGTCCAGGTGAATTTACACAATAAATGATTAAAATTAAAATAAGAAAGCACAGAACTTTCCGAGATCAGGAAAGTTTCTGTGCTTTTCCCCTTTTGATGGAGCGTTTTTGGAATGGAGGAATTTCTATTTCTCTGCAGGCCTGTTTTTCTCATAGAGAATAAGAAGTCCTTTTAAAAGGAGAGCATCGTCATACTGAATTTTATGGCGGCAGAGGGGCAGAACAGTTGGAGCAAGGCCTCCTGTTGCCACAAGACTTGCAGAACAGCCAAGTTCTTCCTCCATTCGGTCAATTACCCCGTCTATCATGGCAGCGTTGCCGTAGAGGATGCCGCTTTTCATACAATCTATGGTATTTTTTCCGATGATTTTGGCTGGATTATCCAGTCCAATGTAAGGAAGCTGAGCTGCACGGCTGCTTAGGGAGTCTAAGGATACGCGGATTCCGGGGAAAATAATTCCTCCTGTGTAGTTTCCAGCTTTGTCAATAACAGACAGAGTGGTTGCCGTGCCCATATCAATAACAATAATAGGAGCGGGATAATCTCTTAATGCGGCTACAGCGTCTACAATCAAATCGCTGCCCACAGTTTTGGGATTATCCATAATAATGTTAAGTCCTGTTTTCATCCCCGATCCCACAAGAAGGGGGCGTTTGCCTGTTATTTTCTTTACAGCGGACAGAAGAACCTCTGTAAGAGGAGGCACAACAGAGGAAACAATGGCACCCTCAATGGAAGAGAGCGGCAGATTATGAATGGCCATAATATCTTTAATATTTACTGCATACTCCAGATCTGTCTTTCCGTGATTGGTAGTCACCCGCTCTACAAAATAGGTGCGTTTTTTGTCGATGCCTCCAATTACAATATTGCTGTTTCCCATATCTATAGCTAAAATCATAAAGGGAACTCCTTTCCAACAATAGTAGATTATGTTATTATACTTTAGAGTACCATATTTTTCCCGGAATGACAATGAAGTCCGGAGAATGGAGGGAGATATGATGAAAGGAAAGATTGTGCTTTTGGGAGTAACCGGAAGCATAGCAGCTTATAAAATCGCCAGTCTGGCCAGTATGCTGGTGAAAAGGGGATGTCAGGTTCATGTCCTTATGACCCAAAATGCTACTAATTTTATTAATCCCATAACATTTGAAACATTAACAGGAAATAAATGTTTGGTTGATACCTTTGACCGGAATTTTCAGTTCCAGGTAGAGCATGTGTCGATTGCCAAGCAGGCAGATGTAGTTCTGATTGCGCCGGCTTCCGCCAATGTCATTGCCAAGCTTGCTTATGGACTGGCAGATGATATGCTGACAACTACAGTTTTGGCCTGCCGCTGCAAAAAACTGATTGCGCCGGCGATGAATACGGCAATGTATGAGAATCCCATTGTTCAGAATAATCTTAAAATATGTCAGTCTTACGGCATGGAGGTGATAGCACCAGCAGTAGGATATCTGGCCTGCAAAGATATCGGGGTAGGAAAAATGCCGGAGCCGGAAGTGCTGTTTGATTATATTGAGAGAGAAATTGGAGGGAAAAAGGATCTGGCCGGCCGAAAAATTTTAGTAACAGCTGGACCTACCAGGGAAGCCATTGATCCGGTCCGTTATATTACCAATCATTCCACCGGAAAAATGGGCTATGCCGTCGCGAAAGCGGCCTCCTTAAGAGGGGCTGAGGTTACATTGGTTACGGGAATAACCAATATTCCAAAACCAAGATTTGCAAAGGTGATAGAGGTGGAAAGTGCCAGAGATATGTTTGAAGCGGTAACAGGGGAAAGCCAGGATCAGGATGTGATTATAAAAGCGGCGGCGGTGGCAGACTACCGGCCTAAGGACGTAAGCTCGGAGAAAATGAAAAAGCAGGATGGAGATATGTCTATGGAATTGGAGAGGACAGATGACATTTTGGCATGGCTGGGGGCCCACAGGAATCCCGGACAGTTTCTCTGCGGCTTTTCCATGGAGACAGAGAATATGCTGGAAAATTCCAGAAAGAAACTGGATAAAAAGGGAATCGACATGGTTGTAGCCAATAATCTGAAGGTGGAAGGCGCAGGGTTTGGAACAGACACCAATGTAGTTACCTTTATTACCAGAGAAAAGGAGATCAGTCTGGAGAAAAAGACAAAGGAAGAAATCGCAGACCTTCTTCTGGATGAAATATTGGGAAATCTTGACTTTAACAGGGAATAATAATACAATAAGTAGGATTTCTATTTGGAATTTGGAGGAACAATTTTGTCGAATATAGCGGAAGAAATAAAGAAAAGAAGAACATTTGCCATTATCTCCCACCCGGATGCCGGTAAGACAACTCTGACGGAGAAATTCCTTCTGTACGGAGGTGCCATTAATCTGGCTGGCTCTGTTAAGGGAAGAAAGACGGCCAGACATGCAGTTTCCGACTGGATGGAGATTGAGAAGGAGAGAGGAATTTCCGTTACTTCATCGGTACTGCAGTTTAATTACGACGGTTACTGCATTAATATTCTTGATACCCCTGGCCACCAGGATTTCTCTGAAGACACTTACCGGACACTGATGGCCGCAGATTCTGCCGTGATGGTAATTGACGGTTCCAAGGGTGTGGAGGCTCAGACTATTAAGCTTTTTAAGGTCTGTGTAATGCGGCATATTCCCATTTTCACTTTTATTAACAAGATGGACCGGGAGGCAAGAGATCCCTTTGAGCTGATGGATGAAATTGAGAGCGTACTGGGAATCCGCACCTGTCCCATAAACTGGCCCATTGGCTGTGGAAGAGAATTTAAAGGGGTTTATGACCGGTATAAAAAGACCATTACAACCTTTCAGGCTGCCATGAATGGACAGAAGGAAGTTGCGTCCACAGAGGTGCTTTTGGGAGATCCCCAAGTGGATTGGCTGATCGGAACAGACTACCACAGACAGTTGAATGATGAAATTGAGCTGTTAGATGGAGCCAGCGATGAGCTTGATATGGAGCGTGTAAGCAGAGGGGATTTGTCACCTGTATTTTTCGGCTCTGCTCTTACAAATTTTGGAGTGGAAACCTTTCTGCAGCATTTTCTGCAGATGACTACTTCGCCCCTTCCAAGAAGAGCTACAACAAGAATCATTGATCCCTTTGAGGAAGATTTCTCTGCTTTTGTTTTTAAGATTCAGGCAAATATGAACAAGGCCCATAGAGACAGAATCGCGTTTATGCGTATTGTATCCGGTAAATTTGAAGCGGGGATGGAGGTAAACCATGTTCAGGGCGGTAAAAAGCTACGTTTGTCTCAGCCTCAGCAGATGATGGCTCAGGATAGGAAAATTGTAGAAGAAGCTTATGCGGGAGATATTATAGGAGTGTTTGATCCGGGTATTTTTTCCATCGGAGACACTATTTGTAAATCTTCTGAGAAGTTTGAGTTTGAAGGTATCCCTACGTTCGCGCCGGAGCATTTTGCCAGAGTGCGCCAGATAGACACCATGAAGCGGAAACAGTTTATAAAAGGAATCAGCCAGATTGCTCAGGAGGGTGCTATTCAGATATTTCAGGAATACAATACTGGGATGGAAGAAATTATTGTTGGAGTAGTAGGAGAACTGCAGTTTGAGGTTCTTACTTACCGTCTAGAGAATGAGTATAACGTAGAGGTAAAGCTGGAAAAGCTGCCGTATGAGTATATCCGTTGGGTGGAGAATAAGGAGGAGGTTAACGTAGAGAAAATCCAGGGTACCTCTGATATGAAGCGGATTAAAGATTTAAAGGATAATCCTCTTCTTCTCTTTGTCAACAGCTGGAGCGTTGGCATGGTATTAGAGCGGAATCCAGGACTTAAATTAAGCGAATTCGGCAAAAATTAAGGTAAAAAATGTAAGTTTCAGCAACAGTGAAGGATTGAAGGAGGCATTTGCTATGAGCAAGATCGATCAGGTAAGAGCAGCAATGGTGGAAGCTATGAAGGCTAAGGACAAGCAGAGAAAGGATGCCCTTTCCATGCTTTTGGCAGCTTTAAAGAATTTTGAGATTGATAAAAAGGATCACACCCCAATTACTGAGGATGAGGCCAATGCTGTGGTAAAGAAAGAGATTAAGCAGACTCAGGAAACCTATGATCTGGCTCCGGCTGACCGTCAGGATATTAGAGATGAGGCTGCAGCCAGAATTGCAGTATTTAAAGAATTTGCGCCGGAAGATATGAGCGTGGAACAGATTCAGGAGGTAATTCGTTCTGTATTAAGTGAATTGGAAATTGAAACTCCTACGGGAGCTGATAAGGGAAGAATTATGAAAGTACTCATGCCCAGAGTAAAGGGAAAAGCTGATGGCAAAGTGGTAAACGAAACTCTTGCATCGATGATGAAGTAAGTAATATACTGGAAAGGAATGCTGACATGTATAAGAAAGAGATCGAGGAATATATTGACTCCCACAGACAGGAAATGTTAGATGATATCTGTACTCTATGCAGAATTAACAGTGAGAAGATGCCCTATAAAGAAGGTATGCCTTACGGAGAGGGCCCTTTTACGGCTCTGGCTGAAGCATTGTCTATGGCCGAGAGATACGGATTTTCTATTAAAAATTATGACAATTATGTAGGCTGCGCTGACATGAACAATCTGGAAAAGCAGCTGGATATTTTGGCGCATCTGGATGTGGTTCCGGCGGGAGAAGGATGGAAGGTTACTCAGCCTTTTGAACCAATAGAGAAGGATGGAAAGCTGTATGGAAGAGGGACTGCCGATGACAAAGGGCCGGCAGTGGCAGCTCTTTATGCAATGAGGGCTGTAAAGGAATTGAACATTCCTCTGAAGAAAAACGTGCGTCTGATTCTGGGAACCGATGAGGAGTGCGGAAGTTCTGACATTGCGCATTATTATGCTGATGAAGAGGAGGCGCCTATGACCTTCTCACCAGATGCAAATTTCCCTGTGGTTAATACAGAAAAAGGCGGCTTAAACGGCCATTTTACCGCTGAGTGGGAGTCCTCTGAGGCTCTTCCAAAACTGGTGTCTCTGGAAGCTGGAATTAAGGTTAATGTGGTTCCCGGCAAGGCTAAGGCTGTTGTTCAGGGAGTAGATGTTCGGGTTTTGGAGGAAACAGGTAAGAAGACAGAGGAAGAAACAGGGATTTCCTTTGAATTTAGCGTGGAAGAGGAGATAGCTGTTATTACAGCTGTGGGAGCTGGTGCTCACGCTTCCATGCCGGAAGACGGCAATAATGCTCTTACCGGCCTTCTTGTATTTTTAACTAATCTTCCTCTTGCAGAATGTGACCAGGTAAAAATGCTCAGAAGCCTTCTTGAACTAATGCCTCACGGTGATGTGACAGGGAAAGCTATGGGAATTGCCATGAATGACGACATTTCCGGAGAGCTGACTTTGGCTTTCAGCTTGCTAAATGTAACAGATTCCCAGTTGGACGGAACTTTCGATAGCCGCTGTCCTTTGTGTGCTACAGAAGAAAACGTTCTGGAAGTAGTAAGAAAGCGAATGGCGGAAAAGGGAATTACCCTTCACAATCAGGAGATGAAGCCTCCTCATCATGTTCCAGGAGACTCCCTGTTTGTCCAGACTCTTTTAAAGGCATATGAGACTTATACAGGGCGGAAAGGCGAATGTATTGCCATGGGAGGAGGAACCTATGTACACAGCCTGAAGAACGGAGTCGCTTTTGGCGCAGCTATGCCCGAAACGGATAATCGGATGCACGGAGCCGATGAGTTTGCGGTTATTGATGAGCTTTTAACCAGCGCAAAGATTTTTGCTCAGGTAATTGTAGATTTATGCTCATAAATAAATTTGCAGAAAATTTAGAAAAAACTCTTGACAAACCACCGATTCCTGTCGTACAATACGCCAAGAAAGAAGAAAAAAGGAGAAACAGTCATGAACCACTATACAGCAATGCAGATGAATATGGGTATGATGAACGGCATGAACATGATGATGTGCCGTATGTTGTGTTGCCCTAAATTTCATATGCAGTATAATTGTATAGATGTGTGAAAATGATGGAAAAGAGATAGATAAAATCAAATCGACGCAGGTCTGTGCAGGACCTGCGTTTTTTTGTTTCATAGGAAACAAGGATACAATCTTCTCTTATACGCCCCTGAAAAATAAAAAGAGAAAGGAATGGGAGAAATGCTGTCAACAGAACCAATTATACAGCTGGAAGGAATGGGAAAAGAATTTCAGACATCCAACGGTCCGATTAAGGCGCTGGATGATATTAATTTGACCATATATCAGGGAGAAATATTTGGCATCATTGGTCTCAGCGGCGCAGGAAAAAGTACTTTGGTCCGCTGCATTAATTATCTGGAGGTGCCTACCAGCGGGAAAGTGCTGTTTGAGAACAAAAGTCTTGCGGCAATGAGTCCAAAAGAACAGAGAAAGGCAAGACAGTCAATGGGAATGATTTTCCAGCAGTTTAATCTTCTGTCACAGAGAAATGTGCTTCAGAATGTATGCTTTCCTCTGGAGATTGCCAAGGTACCGTCCAAGGAGGCAAAAAAACGGGCCATGGACCTTTTAAAGCTGGTGGGACTGGAGGACAGGGCTAAGGCTTATCCGGCTCAGCTTTCAGGGGGACAGAAGCAGAGAGTGGCCATAGCCAGAGCTCTTGCTACCAATCCAAAGGTGTTGCTGTGCGATGAGGCAACCAGCGCTCTGGATCCTAATACAACCAAGTCAATTCTCAGCCTGCTTAAAGATATTAACAAGAATATGGGAGTTACTGTTGTAGTAATCACCCACGAGATGGCGGTAATTGAAGCGATTTGTGACAGGGTGGCTATTATTGATAAAAGTCATATTGCGGAAGAAGGAAAAGTCTCAGATATCTTTTCAGAACCAAAATCTAAAATTGGCCGTCAGCTGATTTTAGGAGATGCCGCCAAACAAGCGGTAAAGTTTAAGGATTCCAGAAAAATCCGTATATCGTTTGACGGACGTTCTTCTTCAGAGCCAGTTATTGCCGGAATGATTTTAGCAAGCAAGGTGTTAGTTAATATTATCCATGCGGAAATGAAGGACATTAACGGCACGGCTATGGGACAGATGGTGATTCAGCTTCCCCAGGAAGAGACAGAAGCCATGCGGGTATTAAACTATTTGAAAACAGCAAAAGTGCCTTGTGAGGAGGTGAATGATTATGACATTTGATAGTGCCACATTGGAAATGTTAAAAGCAGGATTATTTGACACATTATTTATGGTTTTTCTTTCTTCCTTTTTCGCTTATTTAATAGGAATTCCATTAGGAATTATTTTAGTAGTAACAGATAAAGAAGGGATTTATCCAATTCCCTGGCTTCAGAAGGTTCTGGGAATTGCAATTAATCTGCTTCGTTCCATTCCGTTTATTATTCTGCTGATTCTGGTGCTTCCCTTTACAGAATTCCTGTTGGGAACAACTCTGGGAGCAAAAGCAGTCGTTCCGCCGCTTGTGATTGCGGCAGCGCCTTACGTGGCCAGAATGGTAGAATCCTCTTTCCGGGAGGTAGATGGGGGAGTGATTGAAGCAGCAAAATCTATGGGTGCCTCTACCATGCAGATCGTTTGGAAGGTTCTTCTTCCGGAGGCAAAGCCGTCTCTGCTGGTAGGCGCAGCGATTTCGATTACTACAATTTTGGGCTATTCAACTATGGCTGGATTTACCGGTGGCGGCGGGTTGGGAGATATTGCAATCCGATATGGGTATTATAGATATGAAACAGGAATGATGCTTGTAACAGTAGCCGTTCTGGTAATTATTGTCCAGATTATTCAGGAAGCAGGAATTAAATGGTCGAAGAAGAGCGATAAGAGAATTCGGTAACAAAAAAGTAAAAGAAAAAAATCATGCCTCTTTAAACTGGCAGAAAATAGAAAAGGAGATTACAACATGAAAAAGAGCAGATTATTTGGAACAATCGCAGCAGCAATCGCAGCAGCAGGTATACTGACAGCCTGTAGCCCTTCTTCTACACAGACAGAGGAAGCTACAACCCAGGCAGGGGGAGATGCGGAGGATACATCTCTTACTCCCCTGGTAGTGGGGGCAACCCCAGCTCCTCACGGAGAAATTCTTGAGGCAGCCAGAGAGCTTTTAAAGGAAAAGGGATATGATCTGGAGATTAAAGAATATACAGATTATATCATTCCCGATAAAGCTTTGGATTCCGGAGATCTGGATGCTAATTTCTATCAGCACTACCCGTATCTTGAAAGCTTTAACCAACAAAATGGAACAGAACTGGTTTCCGCTGGTACCATTCATTATGAACCCTTTGGAATTTACGCAGGAAAAACAGCCTCTTTAGAGGAGATTCCTGATGGAGGACAGATTGCAGTGCCAAATGATACAACTAATGAGGCAAGAGCGCTTCTCCTTTTGGAGGCTAATGGTTTTATCGAACTGAAGGAAGGTGCAGGACTGGAAGCAACGGTAAATGATATTGTAAAAAATGACAAAAATCTGGAGATTATTGAATTGGAAGCGGCTCAGATTCCCCGTTCTTTAAGCAGTGTGGATGCAGCTGTTATTAACGGAAATTATGCTATTGAAGCGGGACTTAAAGTATCGGATGCCCTGGCTGTTGAGGATTCTCAGTCAATTGCTGCGGAAACCTATGGGAATGTAGTTGCAGTGAGAGCCGGTAACGAGGAAAATGATAAGACAAAGGCCTTGATGGAAGCTCTTACCAGTGAAGAGGTAAAAAGCTATATTGAAAGCACTTATGATGGAGCTGTAGTTCCTCTGTTTTAAGGGAGCGGGCATGTTATACAAAAATTCATATACTGTTAGCAAATGGATTAAGGAAACATCTTAGATGTTTCCTTAATTTTTTCTAAATTATCTGACGTTTTTTGAGAATTTATTTACAGAATATAGTATTTATTGTATAATTATGGAATAGTAAGAATTATATTTTAATAAAAAGGGGAAAGGAAGAATGATTATGGATAATGAAACTCAGAACGGGTATTCTGGCGGCGAAGATAAAAACGAGGAGTATCAGGAGGTGGAATTCAGACAGGTAGAATCTACAGAATCTCCGATATACAATAGCAGTACGGAAGATGGCAGCCAGATTCACAGCGAGATGGACAAAAAGAAAAATAACATGGGCCTTGCTTCATTGGTAATGGGTATTATAGGAATCGTTACCACCTGCTGCTGTTACGGAGGTATTATATTCGGAAGTTTGGGAATTATTTTTGCTATATTATCCAGGATAAATAAAAAGTTTGAGGGATACGCAGTGCCAGGATTGATTACTTCTATTATCGCATTGGTTCTCTCCATTATTCTTATTATTATGACTGTAGTCCTCGCTTTCAGCGGAGTTATGGCAAGTTACGAGTACTATTACTAGGAGGTAGGGCATAATGAAGGTAAAATCTTCTGAGTTAAAATGCAGGGCGAGAAAGAGTATGGAAGGCCATTATGGCTTTGGCGCGGGAATATCCGCTGTTTTGCTGGGATTAATCTGTGTGCTGATGGTTATCTATCTGGTTGTTCAGCAATTGATTTCTATTTATTTGTATGCAGTAGTTAAGGTTTCAGCTTATTCTCCGCAGGGACAGCTTATAATATTTGTGACCAGCATGGCACTTACTTTAATAATTTTTGCTCCCATATTTTTACTGGAAGTGGGTGGACAGAAGGTTTTTCTGGATATATGCCGGGGCAAAAAACCGGAACTTATGCAGCTTTTTTATGGTTTTACTCATGGAATTTTGAAGTTTTTGGGGCTGTATTTCCTTATGATCCTGATTACCCTTGTGATGGAAATTCCTTATCTGATTGTAACAGCTGCTGCTGCTGTAACTGGTTTTATACCGCTTATGGTTGTGCTTATGGTAATTATGATTGCAGTATCTATGGTGGCAATTATGATTGTCTCATTGGGAATTGGTCAGGCAATTTTTCTGATGATTGATGAACCGGACAAAGGAGTGTTTCAGTGTATCAGGGAAAGCTGGTCTATGATGCGAGGCAATAAAAGAAGACTGTTTTATGTACAGATCAGCTTTTGCGGAATTATGATTTTGGGTTATACCTCCCTCATTGGATTTCTCTGGGTGCTGCCTTATGTGTACTGTACCTATATTCATTTCTATTTGGATTTGAAAGAGAAAAACAGCCAGACGAAAGAGACAATTGGAGCAGGACAGGAATATGGTCCATATACAAGTCAGAGTGTTTAGATGAAAAGTCTGAGTTATATGAAATGCGCATAGAATACACCAAAAGAAAAAGAGGTGTGACTGTGCGCATTTCTGAATAAACACTAATATGATATCAGTAATATTTTCCTTAGATTTTAGGATATATTTTCAGGGTAAAGCCTGGAATTTCCCGTTTTGTCCCTTTGATGTCCTTGGAGTACTCTACTTTTTCAAGAACTTCTTTTAAGAGACTGTTTTGCTCTCCGCAGGAGAGACGGGCAAAGTGGTCAAGTAAATATTCTACCTTTGGTATCAGAAGCAGGCGGCGCTTTTCAAAAGCCTCCTGCTTTTTGATTTGTTCTTTTAGATCGTGAAGGGAAGATTCTGCCTTCTTTATATTGGCTTTAATCGTTTCTGTACGTTCTTTCAGCGTGTCTCCGTCATAAACCCCGATTTCAAAAGCCTCATAGGCCCGGTTCAGCTGCTTTCGATATCCGGCCAGAGAAGTCTCCAGTTCTGCGATTTTTGTCTGAGTCAGGGACATGCCTGAAAGGGCAGGCTGAGGGGAGGAGATGGAGATGCGGTAATCTTTCAGCCATTCCTCTAAAACTACCAGCAACTTATTCATCACATCATCTGTGGCGGCTCCCGGCATATGGCAGTGACTGCAGAGATACCAGTCATGTTTATCACGTCCCCTGGCAGGACGGCGGATCATGGTATATCCACATTGTTGACATTTTAATAATCCCGCCAGAGGATTCTTGATTACTCCATCTAAAAATACAGGAGTTTTACTTCTGCTGTTAAAAACTTTCTGGGCCTGATCGAATGTTTCCTGGTCTATAATTGCTTCATGGATACCGGGATAAGACTCGGAATTTTTGTCAATGGGAGCGGAGCGGCGCACGGAGCCATTTTCAATTACTTTGACGATCTTCCTTTTTCCGGCCGGGACCATACCAGTATAAGCGGAATTCAGAATAATATCCCGGATTACATTGTGAACCCAATGGTCGGAAATCCTTGGCTTAATGTGTAGTCGGTCAAGTGTTCTTGCAATAGCAGTGGCGCTTATTGGTACATTACCGGTTTCCGCAGTACCGGTGGTATACATGGAAAAGATTAAGCGGACAACCTCCGCTTCCTGGGGAATGACTTTCAAGCTATATCCCTTCTGGTTAGGAAGCTTATACCGTTCATAGCCATAGGGAGCTTTAGACCATGGCCATTTCCCTTCTTTTGCCGTATTGTATTTTCCATTACGAAGCCTGCGGCGGATGGTCTTATATTCCCTTCTGGACATAAAAAGACCAAATTCGAAATACTCTTCGTCAAATTCATCATTAGGATTGTAAATTTTGCTGGGAGTAATAATGAGAGTATTGCTGTACTGAAAGGTCTCTGATACCAGACCCTGATCTCTGGTATTGCCTCTGGCCAGCCTTTCCACTTCTACAACAAAGACTCCGGCCGGCCGATTTACTTCAATGTCGTTCAGCAGGCGGAGCATTTGCGGCCTGGCGGCAATTGTTTCTCCAGAGACCACTTCTCTGTATTCTCTTGATATAGTAACTCCCATTTTTTTGGCCAGATCATCAAGAACACGTTTGTGTCTGGCCAAAGTCTCACCTTCTCCCTGCTGTTCTGCTTCAAGATCTTTCCGGGACTTGCGCAGGTAGGAATAATAAATGCCGTTTGGGTCTAACATGATATCATCTCCCTTTGCTATGTGTACGAAAAATAGGTGCGAAAAATACGCCCCTTGCCAGGACACCTCAGAGATGATATAATTCAGGTGTTCAAGCTGATATATCTTTCGGAGCAGTCCGGCAAGAGAATCTATGTGAAAGCCGTTCGGTGCTGGTAACACCGGGCGGTTTTTCTATATATCCGCCAACCTTAAAAATTTGAGGCATTGTCGAAGCCTCCTTCCCGTGCAAGCTGGATAATGATATGGGCAACGGTTTCTAATAATTCTTGAAGCTTGGAAATTTCGTCTTCAGAAAACCCTTCGATATTCTTCCATTCGTAGGTAGGAAGGTAACATCCTGCTGAATGGAACCCTCCATTTACAGGCCGTTCAAAATAAACCTTTACAGTTTCCCTGCCGTTTTGATCAATGGTATCTGAGTGAGCAATACCTGTTCCATCGTTGAGTGTCATAAAAGGATACATCATAGCCTTCACCTCCTATTGTTTTTGCAATTAATCTTTTGCTCAGGTTAATTATCTAGCTGGTCTCTATTGGCGCAGGGGTCGGTTTTATGCAGTTAATAAGTTCAAATTTCTTTCTTCAGAACGCTGGCTCCAGCGAATCGTGTCCACGCCATAATTAGAAAAACCAACTTCAACACCTTTTCCGATGGGATTAGAATCGTTAAGTAGAACGATTAGTTTACTATCAGGCTTTCGGGAAGGCTTTGTATCGCTCCAAGCAAAAAGAGCATTATTCATAGCGTTTCTGTTAGGATGGTTTATTGCCAAACATAGCCTTTCTGGTTTGTATTTCGAACGCTGTATGGCAAAATCATAGTTATGGGGAAAACCAGACTTCCCAGAAAACTGTACATTTTCCATACAATATATTTCATTTTGCGCGAGGAAATTTTGTATATCATCAAGAAAAAATGCTCCTGTTTTTGATCGGGAAGTCATGTATAAATCACTTACATGAATTAGACATTGTGTAAAGGCATGCTTTTTTTGCGGAAATTCATCTGCGGGTGCTTTTGCAATCAATTCCTTTCCTTCTAATTGAACTCCATATTGATTTAAAATAGCCTGTAATTGAAGTTTTCTATTTTTTCTGAATTGGAATCCGGACATTTCAAGATCATTCAGAGTATAGCCGTCATCTGTAAAAAAGATCTCTGCACCATCTTGCTTTACATAAAACTGTAGATAATCATTGGCGGAATTCAAAAATGGAGTATTTATTTCATAATAGCCACCTACTCTGGAGAACGTTATTTCACTTTTGAGCCAAGAAATATATTCATCTATATAGTGCTGAATATCCATAAATAGTACGCCTCCTTTCCAATATATTATAACAATTCTAACTGCATATTGATAATAGGTTTTTCGATTACATTAAATTTTTCCAAAAAGAGCATAGTATTTTCAATAAAATCCTCAGAGTTTATATCACAAGCTGGGAAAGCATATCGTCTTCCATATTTCTCTCTATAAACATGCCAATGTGAACAAGTCATGACCTTTCCATCAGGATTTCTATGTGGACGGCTTGGATTTATATGAAGTTCTAGTAATAAGATGCCATCCTTTTTTATCCTGGCACCAATTTCATATTTGAAGCGGTCAATTTTACCTCGATATATTCTTATTACAAACTGTTCTTTTTTAGGAATTCCAACGACATCAAATTCTGAAGAGTCTCCTTTTAAAGGGAAATTAATTTCATGAGCAAGAGATTTTTTTAACATATGTAGTAATTCTTCAGCCTCTTTTTGGGACAGTTTTTTGGGATCAGACATTATCAGTCCTCCATTGTTATTTTAATCGTAATTCAATTACACATCTTTCATATTCCAGGAATCGAGCTAGCTGTTTAGTAGTATATTCTGAATATATATGCAGTCCACTAGGTTTTAAAAGGTTTGTTTGGCATAAAGACACCTTTGTAAAATAAAAAGCCCCCGGGTCCGAAGGACACCGGAGTGCGTTCCCTATATTATATGCAATGTTTCTATAACATAACATGCATAGACTCCAATGTCAACAACTATCAAATTATTCTTTTGATCAGGTTAATTATCTAGCCGGTCTCTGTTGGCGCAGGGGTCGGTTTTTTACAGTATAGCAAAAGGCACCCTTACAAAATACTTGCAAGAGTGCCTTTTAACCATAATCAATATGGTTCTCTCTGTACAAGTATAATACAATATAGAGAAAAATATTACAACTTTTAAAAGCAGATTTTTACGCTGTTTTAAGAGAAAAATAGTGTAAAATTAAGAGTATAAAAAATTCACACTAAGCAGATTGTTCTTGTTTTAAGATCGATAAAGTTTCGTTATATTCTTTTGCAACAGGAATACGGGTGAATGTCACTGTATTGTTATACTTTTCTTTAACGACGGTCTCTATATCATCTAAAGAAACCTTAAAAAATTCTTTCCGTAAATTAACACGGTTAACACTTTGCTTTTCAAATTTTTGATGAAGTGCTGTTTCAAGTGCTGGGGCATCATCTGAGAAAATCATAGCATGAACATCAAAGTCAAAGGGAACAGAAGCACTACTTAATTCTTTAATTCGATCCATAGGCTCCAAACGTCTTGTCATACCAATTTTGAATATATTTTCACCAAAAGAACCAATATTGGATATCACGTAAACATAGCCAGCTCTCGCATTCGCTTCTCGTTCGAGAACGGTGGCTTTCTCTTTTTCCAGCTGTTCGAGTTTTTTCTCCAGCTCTTTGATTTTATCAATATATAATTGCTTTTCTACATCACTTTGAGTTTTTTGCATATATCCCATTAGTTTATTTATTTCATTTGAGCATTGAATTTGGTCTTTTTCGAGCTTGGCTTTTTGCCTTTCTATTTCTCGTCTGACTTTTTCTTCTTCGATCATTTGCTCTTTTATAGCACGTTGCTGCTCTCGTTCAATTTCTTTTTTCTTCTCATATGTATAAACAAGATTTAACTCCTCTAACTTAAACTCGAGTAATTCTCGATTCAGCTGTATGCCATCTACTTCAAAAATTTTATTTAGTGAATCGAAAGCTTTGGTGATCTTATTACGAGAAGAATCTATATTTTTTACCGACAAATTAAGCAATATATTATCACATTCTGAATTGAAGCAACGTAAAATTTGCTTAATATTATCATTCTGCACTTTCTTACTGGCAGTACTAGAGATAGAAATTCCGGAAACGGATTTAATAACTTCTTGCTCTTTGTTTTTTAATACAGCTAATTTGTTTTTACATTCTTCAGAACTTAAGCCGTCATAATCAGAATAAATGTATTGTTTGCAAATTATCTCTCTTTCTGAGATGTTAATTTCTTTATTTAGAGAATTAAGCTGATTTTGTAAGGAGAGAATTTCTTCTTCATATAAATTTATTTCATTTTTTTTCTGAACTGTTTCTAAAGCCAATGTTTTGGAGACATCTTCGTGCTGCTTTTGAAGGTTGGTTATTCTTTCTTCCCATTTTAAAGCAGTTCTTTCTAATTCATCTATATTGCCATATTTCTTTTTGAGTTTTCTTGTCTCAAAAAATTGCATAGTTAATAAACAGATTCCAATGATTCCAGGAATAACAAGGAACCATAAGGCAAACATTAAGCAAATGAACCAGGTCCCTAAATACCATTTATGCTTCATAATTAACTCCCTTATAAAAGATTTTTTGTATTGGTATATTTTATTTTAATTCATTCATCACAGTTGTATGCTAAGCCACTTGATGTTCGGTTCTGAAGCGCTGAGACTTTTATTTCCCTTTCTGGATTGCGTCTGCAATTTTGATATATTTTTCAGCAGAAATGGCTCTTTGCTTGTACAATGAATAAAAATGTTCAATTTCACTTTGCATAGAATCAGTAAATGTTTTAGAAGCTTTTGAGTCAACTTTTGGAAGATCTTCAATCATATCCATTTCCAAAGCAACTCTATAAATATGCTTACAAGGCAAACCACGCCCATGAAAATCAAAACACGTGCATGAACTAAGTGTAGTTTCATAAATATCACCTGAAGAACCGATTATTTCATAATGGTTATTTAATTTGGTGATCTTATCAGCCTTTATTTTTTTCGCATTAATTCTACGTTTGAGCTGATCAGGCTGGTCGTGAAATGCAATATCAAATGAATTAAAGTCAACGATATCGTTCTTAGAACAAACTTGATTTTGGTACCAACTACTTTCCATAATATGCCAATCCCCCTTAATAGCAAATCGTGATATTTTCTATTTTAGCCTTAATTCTATCAGCCTCCTCTCATATCCAAGTAACCGTGATAACTGTTCAGAGCTGTATTCTTTATACTCTTCTAAAAAGTCATCTCCAACTAATAAGTCCATGGCGAATGCATCCGCTTCATTTTCGTAGCGACTTGTCTTAAAGCCGGTTCTAGTATCCATAAAAATAGTGTTGGTCTTCTTGTGAAGAAGCATATGTCCCATTTCATGAGCACATTCGAAAGCTTGTTCATGTAGAGATAAATTCTCGTCTATATAAATAAGGTTATTTCTTTGGAAATATTGATAAAAAGCCCTTGTATCTACGAGTGGAACAAAGACAAGAATAACATTCATTCCACGGATAATCTCAAAAGGGTTACGAGTTTTGTACTTACGAACCAAAAAATCCGCTTTCTTTTTTATGTCATTCATAGACTTATCAATCCTTTTTGTACTTTTTTGGCGTATATTTTTCCTTATTTTTCTTTTTGGCCAATTCCATTCCGATCTGCATAGCAGAAAGAATAGAATCAATAGCTTCCGGGCTGGCAGGCTTTCCATCAAACATAAGCCCTTCTTGAGAAAGAAGTTGCTCTTTTGTTTGGCCTAAGATTTTCTCAATATCACGCTCATCTTTTGGAGTGAGCGTAGTTTCTTTTTTTTCTGTGTCATCTTTTCCAGTTGTTAAATAGCCAATGGTAACTCCGAAATAATCAGCGATTTTTTGAAGTTTATCATTTTTAGGCTTACTCCGACCACTTTTCCAATCAGAAAAAGTAGATTTTGTAATACCAGTAGCTTTTGCAACATCGGAATCTTTAAGATTTTTTTCATCTCTTAACTTGCAATAAATTTCATACATAGTTTACTCCTTTAAAAATATTCTGAAATCCGAAAAAAATATTGACAAGTTCTGATATCCGATTTATAATAAAAAATGTAAGGTTCGGAAATCAAAACAATTAAAATGTTTGTTATTTTATATCTGGTAAATGTATTATAACTGATTTCCGAACCAAAATCAATAAAAAGTTCGGAAAGGAGAGTGAAAAATCTGTGTATGAAAAATATGTAAAGTTGAGAGAAAAAAAAGGAGTGACGGATTATAGAGTTGCAGAAGATACGGGCATTACAAAATCTACGTTTGCGGACTGGAAAACTGGCCGCAGTAAGCCTAAATTTGACAAGCTTTTAATTTTAGCCAAATACTTTGATGTTCCAGTAGAATATTTTGCGGACAATCAAAAAAATAGCACCCAGTAATAACTACCGGGTGCCGGAATGGATTAATGAGTATTCATGTACTCTTTTACAGCACGACGAATAAGCTCAGAGGCACTAAGAGAGTTTTTATCACAATAATTACGAACCTCTTGATAGAAAGAACTACTGAGTTCTGCACTTATTTTAGGCTTAGATGACGAACTTTGAGAGTCGTTTGGAACTCTGTAGTTGCTGGGTTCATTATATTGTGCTGTATAACTGTGATTATTGGAAGATGAAAACATACCAGCTACACATGCAACAATAACGACGACAATTACAACAAAAAGAATAAAACCAACCATATAGACCCCTCCTAAGTACTATTTCAGCACTTCCCTAGCACTGATAAGAAAATAGTATCACAAAAAGGAATATTTTTCCATAAAAAGGAGGGAACAAAGCAGAAAAAACCCCATTAATAACCTGGTATTGGAAAGGAGGATAAGGAAAAATGGCTGGAGAAAGTGACAGAAAAATAGAGGACGTTGCAGAGAGAATTATTAAAGAATTGGCTCATAATGGCATGACCTACTTAGAGGCTAAGGATACTATACACACAGTGGCAGAAAGGGCTTTGAATAGCCAAGAAGATTTTTTGCTTGCTGCTAAAGCATATGGTATTTATGATCCGGATCTTTATAAAAACACTCCAGAAGAATCCTATATGGAAAGAAAAATGAAGGGCATGGAAAGCGTATTTTTTACCAAAGATTTTGCTTATGCCATGCAGCTTTTAAAGATTTTTATAGAGCCATTGGATTTTTCGAAACCGTTCCGGGTTGAAATAAAATACAACCCGGAAGCAAAGAGAACACTGGTACATTATCGTATGCCTAAGGAATCTCTTTTA
>DXFU01000006.1 GCA_019114305.1 Candidatus Hungatella pullicola
GGTCAGTCTCTGACATTAGGGGAAAGCGTGAAATTGTCCGGAACAGAGGGCGGAAGCATTTCCCTGAACGAGGGAGCAAAGGTAAGCGGAGCAGCCGGGATGTTCAGCGACGATGGAATCCTGCTGGAGAAAAACGAGGAAGTGACAGTGGGAGCCACAGCAGGGCAGCCATCGGCAAACGGACTGAGAGAAGGAAGCTATGTGTTTACAGCCGGTGTATTTGCTCAGGGGAAACCTGCACAGGTGCCTGTCACAGGACTGAAGGACGGAATTCTGACGCTTACTGCTGACAAGGGCTCGAATAAAGAGGAAGGATGGGACTGGAACAAAGGTACATTGAATGTGAACAGAAATTTCGTCAATGTCAAGCAGATTGTCCTTTCTAAAGACGTAAACAATGCAGTCATTAAACTGAACAGCGGAGTTGTCCTTACGCCGGAAGCCGGCCGGCCGGCGATTACAGCCACCGGAGATCTTACTATAACAGCAGATAACAGTTATACACTGACCTTGGGTGGAGCTGTTGAGGCAAAGAGTTTGACCGTGAAAGGAAACGCCGGTATGGAAGCGGACGGCGCGGTGACTGTAGATGAGAATATCACTATCGTCGAGAATGCAAGCATGGTGGTAAAAGCGGATGCACCGGAACCGGCCATGAACGCAAGGAATGGCGGGATCACTATCGGCGGAACCGCCACCGTTATTGTGAGAAACCACAGCGGAGCAGCCATGAGCGGGGCGCCTGATATCAGCGGATATGAAAAGATTCTGCTTACGGCAAGTGAAAATGCAGGAGGCAAGCCGGAAGCGGAGTATCGGGCTGAGGACATCGATAGATACCGGTATCTGAGAATTGAAAAGAAATTAACAGCCAGTGAAATTGAAACCAGCGTGGAAGCTCTTGATGAGAATACATCTCCAGAGGTAGTTGGGGCTTTGGCGGATCAGATCAGAGGTCTGTCTCCTGCTGAGCTTGAGACCATGAAACCGGAAACACTGGAAAAAGTAGATCAGCTGCTGCAGAAAGCGACCGGAATCCAGGTAGAAGTAAAATGCAGAAATCCGCTGGGGCTGACTGCAAACAAACGGATTTCGGAAGCAGAGATCCATGGGGCCTTGCTGGCAGCGGATATCGCACCGACAGACAACGGCAGCAACACACAGCTTACTATGCGGATTACGCAGACAACAGAATTAAAGCTTAACGGCAAAAAGGTTTTAACTTTTGAATTTGAACTTTATAAAAACGAGGAAAAGACGGAACTGAAAACACCTGTAGAGGTGATTGTTAAGCTGCCGGCGGAGTTTTATCCAAAGGATGGATTCAGAGTGCATCTGACAGGAGACGGAATGGATGAATGGAGGGATTTCATTTATCATGTGGCAGATAATACCACCAGTTTCTGGACAGATAGATTTACTTCATTTACTATTGAAAATCCGTCCGGAAGCGGAAACGGCGGCGGAAGCGGAAGCAGTGGCGGAAGCAGCGGAGGCAGTGGGCCTCGTGCCACAGGCATTTCTTCCCAGCCGAATGCAGGCGGCGGATGGATTAAGGACTCAGTAGGCTGGTGGTATCAGAATCCGGACAAGAGTTATCCAAAAGACGGATGGGCAAAAATTAAATATAACGGAGAAGACGAGTGGTATTTCTTTGACAAGAATGGCTACATGCTGACAGGCTGGGTCAACTGGAATGGAAAATGGTACTATATGAGTACCGCTCCTGATGGAACCAATGGAATTATGCTGACGGGCTGGCAGATCATTGATGGAAAGCGTTACTATTTCAGTGAGGCAGTTGACGGTTCCATTGGCGTAATGCTTACGGATATTCAGATTCAGGAATATTATCTGGGGTCGGACGGCGTGGCCAGATAGGCTGTTCAGAAGCATGATCACCAGTGGGTCGGTGAAAACCAAAAACAGTCATTGACAGAGAGCCTTGGAAAGTTTGCTTTTTGCAAAATTTCCAAGGCTTTTTACTTTTTGGAAATTCCAATTCTATATGGAAAAAAGAATATGAGTTCATGGTGTCAAATATATAACATGTATTTGCCCTTTACATCATCTGCCCCAACTGCTAAAATGAAGAAATCTACAGACACTATGCAAAGGCGGACTACACATATAAATATTCGGTTATTCGGCATACCCAAGGTATACCCTGGTAAGCCGGACAGCCCACTCACCTCCCGTGATTTGTAGTGTACCGAGTTCCCTATAAGAAGACTTATAAAAAGAAAACTCGCCAAGACCAACTGTTTTCATAACATTTTGCGCCTTGAGCGAAGCGAAAGGAATAGATATAAATATGTATATAATTGCAGGACTGGGAAATCCCACAAGGGAATATGATAAAACAAGGCACAATGTAGGCTTTGAGACGATTGACCGGCTGGCTGACAAGCTGGGAATCTCTGTGGAGGAGAGAAAGCACAGAGCCTTCTGCGGAAAAGGAATAATCGGAGGAGAAAAAGTAATCCTTGCCAAGCCTCAGACTTTTATGAATCTCAGCGGAGAGAGTATCCGATCTATTGCTGATTTTTATAAAATATCACCGGAACAGATTATTGTAATCTGTGATGATATTAATCTCACTGAAGGACAGCTTCGGATCCGCGGCAAAGGAAGCGCCGGCGGGCACAATGGACTGAAGAATATTATCGCCCATTTGGGAACAGAGAATTTCCCAAGAGTGAGGATCGGTGTGGGCCAGAAGCCGGAAGGAATGGATCTGGCGGACTATGTGCTTGGAAGGTTTCCAAAACAGCAGCAGGAGCTGATGGAGGAGGCTTATAAAAATGCGGCCGATGCTGTGTGCATGATGATTGAGGAGGGGGAACAGGCCGCCATGAATCATTATAACCGTAAGAAATAAGGAGTATCCATGAATGATGTATTGGAGCGTCCTATAAGGGAGCTTAAAGACTTTGAAGAACTGGAGCAGGATTTGCTTAAGGGAAAAGGACCAGTGGCAGCCAGCGGCTGTATGGATTCCCAGAAAGTTCATCTGATGTATGAGGCAGGTAAAGGGAAGAAATGGAAGCTGGCGGTTACCTACGATGATACAAGAGCCAAGGAGATTTACGAGGATTTCCGGTATTTCCAGTCAGATGTATATCTGTATCCGGCCAGAGATCTGCTGTTTTTTAACGCGGATATCCATGGAAACCTTCTTACAAAACAGAGAATGACAGTATTTCGCCATTTGATTGAGGGAGAGGGCGGTGTTGTAGTAACTACATTTGACGGTTTGATGGATCACCTTCTGCCTCTTTCCTGGATTAAGGATCAGGTGCTGACAGCCCAGGGAGGCCAGATCCTGGATGTGGCAGAGTGGAAGGAGCGTCTGACACAGATGGGATATGAACGGATGGCCCAGGTAGATGGTTCCGGACAGTTTTCCATCCGGGGAGGAATTATTGACATTTTCCCTCTTACAGAAGAGCTTCCGGTTCGAATTGAATTATGGGATGATGAGGTGGATTCGATCCGCCTTTTTGACCTGGAAAGCCAGCGTTCCGTAGAGCAGGTGGATTTCATAACCATTTATCCGGCTACAGAAATGCCTTTGTTAAAAAAGCAGAAGGAAGTTGGAATAGAGGCTATTAAGATGGAAGGGGAGAGGTACCAGAAGGAGCTGAGAGCCGGGGGCAAGATAGAGGAGTCAGCCAGAATTCGTTCTCAGACGGAGGAACTGTTAGAGGGATTAAAAGAGGGATGGAAAATTCACGGCCTGGATGGTTATGTTCAATATTTCTGTGAGGACAGCGTCTCCTTTCTTCAGTACTTTAATTTGGAAGACACTCTTATTTTCTTAGATGAGCCGGAGCGCCTTAAGGAGAAGGGAGAAACGGTAGAGACGGAGTTTCGGGAAAGTATGATTCACCGTCTGGAAAATGGTTACCTGCTTCCAGGGCAAACAGGCCTTCTTTATGGAGCCAGGGAAACTATGGCTGCACTTCAGACTAGCCATACCCTTTGCTTAAGCGGCCTGGAGCAGCGCTTGGGCGGATTTCAGATTAAAAACCGGTATAATTTCCAAGTAAAAAATTTAAATTCCTATCAGAACAGCTTTGAGCTTCTGATCAAGGATCTGGGAAGATGGAAAAAGGAAGGATACCGGGTTGTGCTGCTGTCTGCATCCCGTACCAGAGCCAGCAGACTGGCAGGAGATTTGAGGGAATATGACTTGAAAGCTTACTGTGCCGATGAGGGCCAACAGGAAATTCAGGTAAAACCTGGAGAAATTCTGGTCACATACGGAAAGCTTCACCGAGGTTTTGAGTATCCTCTGATTAAATTCCTGGTAATTACAGAAGGGGATATGTTCGGCGGGGAGAAGAAAAAGAGAAGAAAGAAAAAAGCCGCCTATGAGGGAACAAAAATCCAGAGCTTTTCTCAGCTGTCTGTGGGAGACTATGTGGTGCATGAGGACCATGGTCTTGGTATTTACAGGGGAATTGAGAAGATTGAGCAGGATGGGGTAATTAAGGATTATCTTAAAGTGGAATACGGCGATGGAGGCAATCTTTATCTTCCTGCCACCCGCTTGGATGGAATTCAGAAATACGCTGGTTCTCAGGCGAAGAAGCCTAAGCTTAACCGCCTGGGAGGAGACCAGTGGAATAAGACAAAAACCAGGGTTAAGGGAGCGGTAAAAGAGATTGCCAGGGATCTGGTTAAGCTGTACGCGGCCAGACAGGAGACAGACGGATTTCAGTACGGGCCGGATACCGTATGGCAGAAGGAATTCGAAGAAATGTTTCCCTATGAGGAGACGGAAGATCAGCTGGAAGCCATTGATGCCATCAAAGAGGATATGGAAAGCACTAAGATTATGGATCGTCTGGTTTGCGGGGATGTAGGCTACGGAAAAACGGAAATTGCCATCCGGGCGGCTTTTAAGGCGGTTCAGGAGGGAAAGCAGGTGGTGTATCTGGTTCCCACTACTATTCTGGCCCAGCAGCATTACAATACATTTTCCCAGAGAATGAAGGATTTTCCCGTTCGGGTTGATCTTTTGTCCAGATTTCGGACACCGGCACAGGTTAAGAAGACGCTGGAGGATCTGGGCCGCGGACTGGTGGATATTGTAATCGGAACTCATAGAGTTCTTTCCAAAGATGTAAAGTTTAAGGATCTTGGACTTCTGATTATTGATGAGGAACAGAGATTTGGAGTGGCCCACAAAGAGAAGATTAAACAGCTGAAAGAAAATATTGATGTTCTGACACTGACCGCCACCCCCATTCCCCGAACCCTTCATATGAGCCTGGTTGGCATCCGGGATATGAGCGTTTTGGAGGAGCCGCCTGTAGACAGAGTTCCTATACAAACCTATGTGATGGAACACAATGACGAAATGGTCCGGGAGGCTATCCACAGAGAACTGTCCAGAGGCGGACAGGTTTACTACGTGTATAATAGGGTCAATGATATTGATGAGGTGGCCAACCATGTAGCAAAGCTGGTGCCGGAGGCCTCTGTGACTTTTGCCCACGGACAGATGCATGAGCATGAACTGGAACGGATTATGTTTGATTTTGTAAACGGTGAGATTGATGTGCTGGTATGTACAACCATTATTGAGACCGGACTGGATATACCTAATGCAAATACTATGATTATTCAGGATGCTGATCATATGGGACTTTCCCAGCTGTATCAGCTGAGAGGCAGGGTAGGGCGTTCCAGCAGAACTTCCTACGCTTTCCTAATGTACCGGAGAGATAAGATGTTAAAAGAGGAAGCGGAGAAACGCCTTCAGGCTATTCGAGAGTTTACAGAGCTGGGCTCAGGAATTAAGATCGCTATGAGAGATCTTGAGATTCGGGGAGCAGGCAATGTGCTGGGAGCGGAGCAGCACGGTCATATGGAAGCTGTGGGTTATGATCTTTACTGCAAACTTCTAAATCAGGCAGTTTTGGAGCTTAAGGGCCAGAGAAAAGAAGAAGATAGTTTTAACACTGTGGTAGATTGTGATATAGATGCCTATATTCCATCTTCTTATATTAGAAATGAATATCAAAAGCTTGATGTTTATAAGAGAATTTCCAGTATTGAGAATGAGGAAGAATCTATGGATATGCAGGATGAGCTTATAGACCGATTTGGTGAGATTCCAAAGACTGTGGATAACCTGGTACGGGTGGCAAGATTAAGAGCGCTGGCTCATCAGGCGTTTGTGACAGAAGTTAAGATTAACCGCCAGGAGATCAGGCTTGTTATGTATCGAAACGCGAAGCTTAAAACAGAAGGAATTCCTGATCTTATAGCCAGATATAAAGGCGATTTGAAGTTTCAAATGGGGGAAGAGCCAACTTTTTATATGGTAAGCCGGAAGAAAAATTCCAGTACGGAAGAAATGATGGGATTGGCAGAGGCACTTTTAAAGGAATTGAGAGCCCTGGCCTTTTCTTGATGAAAATATGAAAGACTAATTTGAAGTTTGTGATATAAATAACAGATAATATAAATACAGAATAAAAATAATGAAAAAAATTAAAAAAAGCACTTGAAATTTATATAAAATATGGTATAATAAAATTACAAACAAAGAAGAAGAAAAAACCTTACACAGAATGTTTTAAGTATGAATCTTCTTGAAGGAATATCAAAGTACAAAAGATTCAGACGAATAACTGAAAAGAAGGAAATACAAATAAAAAGAGTAAAATCTTAATATTTAAACATCTTTCTGATCCGGGGACGAAACCGAAAGGGAAATATGAACCAAATCTTCGAAAGAAGACGGAACATATAACGGAAAAGTATTCAGAATCTGAAAGAAATGATAGGAATAAAAGGAGAACATACTTAACAGATAAAAATCTGGGAGGATATCCCAAGATTTTTAAACTAAAAGGAAAGATCCTGATAATCAAAAAGAGAAATCACTGAAAAGGAAATACTTAAAATAGCGTAAGCGAAAAAAGTAAAACTTAAAGGTGAAAAACTCAGAAAGATATCAGGATCTTTCTTTTTGGTTTTTGTAACAAGGGAAAGTAAGCTGGCAGTTCAACGCATTAATACATAAATACGGGGAATTGATATCAAATTAACTGAAAAATAATAACAATTATAAAATAAAATTAGAATATTTTGTATAGATATATTGAAAAATAAGTAAATTGTGGTATAATATAGTTACAAAAAAGGTAAGGGCCCTTAGAAGTATATAATTTGTACAAAGAAAGGTGGTTTTTATGGACGTTTTAGGTATGTATCTTCTTCAGCGGGTATCAGATGAACTGACAATTGAAAAGAACAGATCCTTTGAGAGAACCTTTATTTCTCAGGTTCCTGGTACAGCAGCCAGAGCGGTTGGTGAAGGATATTTCTCCACATCAAAAGAAGCATTTCATCGTGTGACGGAAGGCTCGTTCTAAGTCGGAGAAAGAGATTTTGCTTAAGCAGAGCATACGAACTGTAAAACCAGACTGCAGATGAGTCTGCCAGGGGTCTGAAAACTCCTAAAGTTTTTGCCCAATGCCGGCGGCAAAACTTTGGGAGTTTTTTATTGGGAAAAAATATCATTAAGTCTTTCATTCTTATTACCAAATCTGAAGTTTTTATGACAATTTCCTTCTGCTCCTGTTAAAATCGCCGCCCATGCTATATAATAGCCAAGTAGGTTCACCGAACGGAAAAGAATGCTTGGAGGAAATGATGAAGGATTTTAGATTAAAACATATTTTTTCATTAAAGACACTGGCCTTTTTTGCCCTCACCTTAAATATCTTACTGTCATCTGTGCTGGGAATGGGAACAGCTGATTTGAAAGAGGGTGAGCTTTCTGCTAAAAAAATGGGATTTTCCGGAAATCTTCCTATTGGACCGGGAAGCCGGATCTTTGGAGGAGGAAGTCTTACCATGCTGGCAGATGAAGGAAATCGACAGATGCTTTCCCTGGTTTTTCAAGCAAAAGACGGTACTCTTGTGGTAGTAGATGGAGGGTGGGACAGTGATTCTGTACATCTTCTGGAGGTAATTAAGCAGAAGGGGGGACATGTTTCCGGCTGGTTTATTACCCATCCTCATTCTGATCACGCAGGTGCTCTTGTAGAGATTCTGAACAATCCAGACAGCGGAATTACAATTGACGGAATCTATTACTCCCTGGCAGAACAGTCCTGGTATGATTCTCACGGAGCGGGCAGAGAGGAATTTGTCAATACCTTCCGCCAGGCTCTGGATAAGGTACCGGCTGAGAACCTTCATGGAGATATTCAAAAGGGGCAGGAAATCCAATTGGGAGAGATTAAGATTATGGTTTTAAATAATCCTTATCTGCTGGAAGAAACCTCTGTTAACAACAGTTCTGTTGTCTACAAGATATATATGAACGGTGTCAGCACTATGGTGCTGGGAGATTTGGGACCGGAGGGCGGACAGAAACTGCTGGGAGAATATACTCAGGATGTACTTCAAAGTGATATTGTTCAAATGTCCCACCACGGCCAGTATGGGGTAAATAAAGACGTGTATGCAGCCATTAATGCTCAGGTTGCTCTCTGGCCATGTCCTTTGTGGCTGTGGAACAATGACAATGGGGGAGGAATAGGAAGCGGAGACTGGAAAACTTTGGAAACAAGACAGTGGATGGAAGAACTGGGGATACGGGCCAACTACTGTATTAAAGATGGAGATCAGATTATTTATTAGGGGAATTTGCTGATTTATATAAAATTCAAACCGCCGCGGGATGCCTTTTCGGTTGAGGGCATCCTGCGGCGGTTTATTTTATGCTGCTGTTTCTGACAGTTATCCTTCCATCTGGCGTCCCAGAAAACCGGCTGCTGTGGTGGCCAGTTTAAGCTCCATATCTCCAAATCTGACCCGAGGTTCTCTGCTGAGCAATGTGACGGATCCAATAGCATCTCCTTCACAGATAATAGGGGCAATTACCTGAGCTGTGATTCCTTCTATGGATTCACCGGTTAAAGGGATAAAAGCCTTGTCATCTTTTCCAGCTACCACAACTGTTCTTTCATTGATGACATTTTCCAGCTGCCGGCTGATGGTTTTCTGAAGCAGCTCTTTTTTAGACCCGCCGGCCACGGCAATGATTTGATCTCTATCGCTGATACATACTGTAAGGCCGGTTGTCTGCGCCATGGATTCGGCGTATTGGGCGGCAAAGGCAGTCAGTTCTACCATAGGGGAATATTTTTTTAGAATAATTTCTCCTTCTCTGTCGGTGAAAATTTCCAAAGGAGTCCCTTCCCTCAGCCGAAGGGTTCTTCTGATTTCTTTTGGGATAACCACTCTTCCAAGGTCATCAATTCTTCTCACAATACCTGTTGCTTTCATATTAAACTCCTCCATTGTATGCTTTTTCATGTCACTGATACTATTTTGCTACGAAAACAGGAGATTATACTCAACTTTGGCGGGTTTCTCACTGTCTTTATGAAATTGGTAAGAAAGCTTCTCAGCGGAATTCCGGTATTTTTTTGACACAGTTTGGTTTAAGGAATATAATAGTTTTAAAATTCAGATGGGAGGCAAAAATGTATACATTTCAGGATTTGGTGGATATTACAAGTAAGCTCAGATCTGAGGAGGGCTGTCCGTGGGACAGAGCTCAGACTCATGAGAGCTTGAAAAAACATCTGGAGGAGGAGACGGGGGAGGTGTTGGAAGCCATAGATGAGAAGGATATGGATCACCTCTGTGAGGAACTGGGAGATCTTCTGTTTCAAGTGATGCTTCACAGCCAGATTGCCAGGGAAGAAGGAGGGTTTTCCATAGAGGATGTGGTCAATGGAATTTGTGAGAAAATGGTACGGCGACATCCCAGAATCTTTGGCGGAGAGATGGCAGAAATCCCTTTGGAAGGCCGGGAATTATGGGAGGAAATTAAACGGCGGGAAAAAGCAAAAAAGGCCCTGAATAAGGGCAAAAAACCTTGACAAATATAGGAGAAACGGCTATAAATGATATTGTATCGTTTTAACGAGAAAATCAGCAGCTTTCGCTGCATTCTAGGAGGAAAATATCAATGAATAAAACAGAATTAATCGCAGCTGTGGCAGAGAAGGCAGAGCTGTCTAAGAAAGATGCAGAGAAGGCAGTAAAGGCCTTTACAGATGTTGTGGCAGAAGAACTGGTAAAAGGTGAGAAGATCCAGTTAGTAGGCTTTGGTACGTTTGAAGTATCTGAGAGAGCTGCAAGAGAGGGAAGAAATCCTAAAAACGGAGAAGTTATGAATATTCCGGCTTCTAAAACACCAAAGTTTAAAGCCGGTAAAGCATTAAAGGATATGGTGAATGAATAATTGAGACTGGATAAGTTTCTTAAGGTTTCCCGCATTATTAAGAGAAGAACTGTGGCCAACGAGGCCTGTGACGCAGGAAGGGTACTGGTAAACGGCCGTCCTGCTAAGGCTTCTTTGAGTGTAAAAGAAGGAGATATTATTGAAATTCAGTTTGGAACCAGCTCTGTTAAGGCAGAAGTTCTCAATGTGGCGGAAACAGTAAAAAAAGATGAAGCAAAAGAATTGTACCGTTATCTATGATATGGAATAATGGATCAAGCCTCCTAATATACTTTAGACAGGTATGTTAGGAGGTTTTTATTATGGAAGAGAAGATAAACATCCGTCCCCACCGGATTACAATGGAAAACCGAACCTCAGGGACCATAACGGGAATCAGGGAGGTGGTGGCATTTGATGAAAATCAGATAATTCTGGATACTGATATGGGGCTTTTGACTGTGAAGGGCAAAGATCTTCACATAAGCCGTCTGACCCTGGAAAAGGGAGAGGTGGACCTGAATGGCTCAGTGGAAAGCCTGGCCTACTCCTCCAATGAAGCATTTCGAAAATCAGGAGAAAGTCTGTTGGCAAGACTGTTTAAATAGGGCGGTGGGAAAGAGATTGAGCAGCAACATTTTGTTTGAGATCAGGATATTTGCCTACAGCTTTTCCATGGGAGCAGGACTTATGATGGCCTATGACTTTTTTCGGATTCTGCGTATTTTTATTCCCCATCACTCCCTGTGGATCGGGCTGGAAGATTTTGTTTACTGGCTTTATGCGGCTGTTATGACCTTTTTGCTTCTGTATCAGCAAAATGACGGAAGGCTGAGAGCCTGTCTCATAGGAGCGGTGTTTCTTGGAATGGTCTGTTACAATTATCTTATCAGCCGAAATTTCTTAAATCTCTTGAAAAAAATATATAAATACTTTAGAATTAAAGTTAACAGATTATTTGGTTGGAATAGCAGAAGGACAGCTGGTGATGAGGGCAATGAGAAAATCAGGAGCATCAAGAAGAAAGAGAAAAGATAAATGGGGAAACCGCATGACTCTTATTGGCATTACCTTTGTGGTATTCAGCCTTGCGGTAACTGTGACAATCAAAGGCTCATCCCTTAAGGATAAGGATCTGGAATATCAGCAGAGAGAGGCCAATCTGGAAGCGCAGAAGCAGAAGGAGGAAGAGCGGGCTAAGGAGCTTGAGGAATATAGGATCTATGTTCAGACAAAGCAGTATGTGGAGGAAGTGGCCAAGCAGAAGCTGGGGCTGGTTAATCCCGATGAAATATTGCTGAAACCGTCGGAAAAAGATTGAATCTTGTCGTAACTTTTTTTTAGGTCTGCAGGAGTTTTGACAAATATTTCCCTCATGCCTGTATATAATGTGGTTCAGTAGCTACATCGAATAAACAGGCAGGAGGGATTTTTGTGTTCAGACGGAGAAATATACGCCACGATATGGCGGATGTCAATGTATATACGGCAAAGAGGCTGAATGATATGGCAGCTTCCCTTGGGGAACTGGCAAAAGCTTGTACAGATGAGCTGTCTTTGGGACAGGGGCTTACAAAGGAGGATGGAATTGCTGCTATGCAGGCAGCAGCCTCTATGGTGTGTACAGGCTGTGGCCGGTGCGGTATTTTGTCTGGCGGAGGTGAAGACAATTCCTACTACCTGTACTATTTGATAAGAGCGTTTGAACAGAAGGGGAGCGTGGACTATGGGGACATGCCCCGTTTTTTTCTGGAAACCTGCAGACGAAAAGATGATTATATGGGGCAGCTGAACCGGAATTTGGGGCGTGCTACTATGAATCTGGCGTGGAAAAACCGTTTTTTGGAAAGCAGAGACGCTGTGATTGTCCAGTTTAAAGAACTGGCCGTGATTTTAGAGGAATTTTCCCATCAAATGGAACAGGCAGTGGATTTGACGCCGGAGAAAGACGAAGAGGTGTCTCGGGTCTTTAAACGTCATAAAATCTCAGTTGATAAGTTCCTTCTTCTGGAGTATGAAAATCACCAGAGGGAGGCTTTTCTTACCTTGCATACAGTAAATGGAAGATGTGTCACTGCCAGAGAGGCAGCAGGGATTCTGGAGGAAGGAATAGAAGAAGGAGAGTGGTGTCCGGCCAGCGATGGCAGGAGTCTGGTGACAAAACAGCCTGCTTCCTTTCGATTTGTTCAGAAAGGGCAGTATCAGATGGCTTATGGCGTGGCAAGAGCGGTAAAAAGCGGCGAGGAAATTTCCGGTGATAATTATACGTTTGGACAGGTACAGCCTGGACAGGTTATATTAAGTATTTCTGATGGAATGGGAAGCGGAAAAGCAGCGGAAGAGGAGAGTCGTCAGGTAATTGAGCTGGTTCAAAAGCTGCTGGAAACAGGATTTTCTCCCAGATCTGCACTGAAACTGGTGAATACAGTGCTTCTTCTGACCGGGAATGTTCAGAAACCGGCTACGTTGGATCTGTGCTGTCTGGATCTTTTTACAGGGGTATTGGAGGCAATGAAGCTGGGAGCTGCGCCTACCTTTCTTCTCAACCAGAACAGCGTTGAGCTTCTGGAAGCGGGAGATGTGCCTATGGGAGTGCTGAATCCTGTGGAGCCGGTTCTTATATCTAAAAAACTGTGGGACGACAATCGGATTATAATGGTCAGCGATGGCATCCTGGATGCGCTGCCGGGAGAAGATAAGGAGTCTGTTCTCCAGCAATTTATTGCGGGAATGCCTGTTAAGAATCCCCAGGATATGGCAGACCGGATCCTTTTGTTTGCAAGATCTTTTTCCGAGTCTGTAGGGGATGACATGACCGTTTTGACTGCCGGAATCTGGAAAAGGAATGGGAACCAATTTTAATATGAGCGTATAAAGAATTTGTTAGACACAACGAGAAAGAGAATACTGTCTGGGAAGGTGATAAGCATGTACAGAAGAGTTGTAAAATACATTCAGGAGGAAAAACTTCTGGAACAGCAGGATCGGGTAGTGGTGGCTCTGTCAGGGGGAGGAGACTCTGTATGTCTTTTATCCGTTCTGGTAAAACTCAGGGAAGAAATGGGGCTTAAGCTTCTGGCAGTCCATGTTCATCACGGACTGAGAGGAGAAGAGGCGGACAGAGATATGGAGTTTTCAGAAAGGCTGTGCCGGGAACTTAAGGTGAAGTTTGACTGTGTTATGGCCGATGTAAAAGGGACTGCACAAGAAATGGGGTTGTCCTTAGAGGAAGCAGGAAGAAAGCTGAGATATGAATTCCTGGAAAAAAAACGTGTGGAATTCGGCGGAGGAAAGATTGCTGTAGCTCATCATAAAGATGATCAGGCTGAGACCATTCTGTATCATCTGTGCAGAGGGACAGGACTTAAGGGATTGGGCGGTATGAGTCCCAGGAGGGAGACGGTGATACGTCCTCTGCTGTGTGTGGGAAAAGAAGAAATTCTGGCTTATTTAAGAGAGGAAAAACTGGAATGGTGTCTTGATTCCACTAATCTTGAAACAGAATATACAAGAAACAAAATACGATGTATGATTCTGCCCCTTTTAAAAGATGAAATTAATGCCAGGGCAGTGGAACATATTGTAAGCGCCGGGACTGCGGCGGCAGAAGCGGCGGATTATCTGGAGAAGAAAGGAAGAGAGATATTTACCCGGTTTGGAGAAGGAAAAAAGGGTAGTTACGCCCAGATTCTTGCAAAAGTTTTGGCTGAGCAGGAACCGGTAATAAAAACTTATGTGATTCGGGCTATGATTTCCCTGGTATATCCGTCGGGAAAGGATATTACCCGTATTCATATCAATGAGGTACTGAATTTGGCAGAGAAGCAGACAGGGAAGGAAATCAGTCTTCCTTATGGGCTGAAAGCGGGGAATACTTACGGCAAATTGTGGATAAAAATAGAAGAAAAGGGAGATGTTGTGGAAGGAATGGGTGAGGCCGCCTTGTCCGGAACCGTATATTCCATTTTTTCTTACAAAAAAGGAGAGAAAATTCCGGAAAACAGGTATACGAAATGGTTTGATTATGATAAAATCAATAGTACGCTTTCTGTGAGAACCCGAAAGACTGGTGATTATATTACTCTGAAGGGTGGAGGAAAAAAGACGGTCAAGGCATTTATGATTGATGAAAAGATTCCAAGAGAGGAAAGAGACCGGATTCTCCTGGTAGCAGACGGCTCCCACGTTTTGTGGATTATAGGATACCGTATCAGCGAGTATTATAAAGTTACAGATAATACTCATACAGTATTACAAATACAATTAAACGGAGGAAAAAATAATGGATGACAAAATACGCGTACTTATCTCTGAGGAAGAAGTGGCGAAGAGAATTAAAGAAGTGGCGCAGCAGATTGTTGCTGATTATGAGGGAAGGCCTCTTCATTTGATCTGCATTTTAAAAGGAGGAGTTTTCTTTACCTGCGAGCTGGCCAAAAGAATTACTTTGCCGCTGAGCCTGGACTTCATGTCTGTTTCCAGTTATGGTTCCGGTACAAAATCCAGCGGAGTGGTAAAGATTGTAAAGGATTTGGATGAACCCATTGAGGGAAAGGATGTGCTGATTGTGGAAGATATTATAGATTCCGGCAACACTCTTTCTTATCTTATTGAGGTGCTGAAGCAGAGAAATCCAAAGAGTATTGAGCTGTGTACTCTGCTGGATAAGCCGGAGCGGAGAGTGAAGAAACAGGTTCAGGTTAAGTATACCTGCTTTACTGTACCAGATGAGTTTATTGTGGGATATGGCCTGGACTATGATCAGAAGTACCGCAATCTTCCCTACATTGGAGTAATTGAACAGCAGTAAGGAGGCAATCCATTGAAACAGCAGCAGTCTTTTAGAGGGCTGGGGCTTCTTGTTCTTCTTGTGGTAATGCTTCTGATTGTCAGCAGCCTTCCAAGGCAGAACGAGAATGTTACCTACCAGCAATATATGCAGGCTATTGACAACGGCGATATTGTATCCGCGGTGATTTATCAGGAAGATCCGCCTGCCGGTCAGGTAGAGATGCGGCTTTCAAATGGAACGGTACAGACTGTCAATGTTCCGGATGTGACGGAGGCCCAGGAGCTTTTGGCCCGCAATGGTGTAACCGTAATGATGGAAAGCGTTGAGAGAGAAAGTATGTTCCTTTCTGTGACCCTTCCGCTGATTGTCACAGCTGTGTTCCTGTTTGCCCTGTTCCTTCTCATGAATGCCAGAGCCGGAGCAGGAAGCGCTAATTCTAAGATGATGAATTTTGGACGCAGCAGGGCACATATGGCCAAGGATGTGGGAAAATATAACTTTGGCAAGGTAGCCGGCCTGGAAGAGGAGAAGGAGGAACTGGAAGAGGTGGTAGATTTTCTGAAGAATCCTCAGAAATATACCAGCGTAGGCGCTAGAATCCCAAAAGGAATTCTTTTGGTAGGTCCTCCAGGAACAGGTAAGACTCTTTTGGCCAAAGCAGTAGCCGGTGAAGCGGGAGTCCCCTTTTTCTCTATTTCCGGTTCTGATTTTGTGGAAATGTTTGTGGGCGTAGGCGCTTCAAGAGTCAGAGATTTGTTTGAAGAAGGCAAGAAACACGCCCCCTGTATTATCTTTATTGATGAGATTGACGCCGTTGCCAGAAGAAGAGGAACTGGTATGGGCGGCGGCCATGATGAGAGAGAACAGACCTTAAACCAGCTTCTTGTGGAGATGGATGGGTTTGGAGTGAATGAGGGGATTATTGTAATGGCTGCCACCAACCGGGTGGATATTCTGGATCCCGCCATTCTGCGTCCGGGACGTTTTGACCGTAAGGTGGGAGTGGGACGTCCGGATATAAAGGGCAGAGAAGAAATTTTGAGAGTTCATTCTGTAGAGAAGCCGTTAGGTGAGGATGTGGATTTGAAGCAGGTGGCCCAGACCACAGCCGGATTTACCGGAGCAGATTTAGAGAATCTGATGAATGAAGCGGCTATTAACGCAGCAAGAGCGGGAAAGCGGTTTATCAGCCAGGCTGATGTGAATCGTGCTTTTGTAAAAGTGGGGATCGGAGCCGAGAAAAAGAGCAAAGTGATCTCTGAGAAAGAAAAACGGATTACTGCTTACCATGAGGCCGGCCATGCGATTTTGTTCCATGTGCTTCCGGATGAAGGACCGGTTCATACCATATCAATTATTCCTACAGGAATGGGAGCTGCCGGTTATACGATGCCCCTTCCTGAGAAGGATAACATGTTTAACACAAGAAGCAAGATGCTTCAGGATATTATGGTTGCTTTAGGAGGAAGAATCGCAGAGGAGATTATTTTTGGCGATATCACCACCGGAGCGTCTCAGGATATTAAGCAGGCGACAGCTATTGCGAGAGCAATGGTAACTCAGTACGGCATGTCTGATCGGGTTGGCATGATTAATTATGACAGTGACGGCGATGAAGTGTTTATCGGACGGGATCTGGCTCATGCAAAAAGCTATGGCGATAACGTAGCCAATGCGATTGACAGTGAGATTAAGAAAATTATTGACCAGTGCTATGAAAAGGCGAAAGCATTGATTGTGGAGCATGAGGCTGTGCTTCACAGCTGCAGCGCTCTTTTGATTGAAAAGGAGAAGATCGGGCAGCAGGAATTTGAGGATTTGTTTGCCAAAACAGCAGAGAAGGAAGCTTGATGGGTTAGGAAAAACATCCAATGAGAGCGGGGGAAATTTAATGGATTTTGAATAGAATGTGAGATCGGTTTCATTTTGCATAAAAAAATGAGAAAAAAAACTTGATGTTTGTGCACACTTATTTTGAAATCCATGCTATATTATAAAACGTAAACCCCCCAATACATTATATAGTTTTTGCTACACCCCATAAGAAACGAAATACCTTCTCCAAAAAACGGTCAGCTACCCCGCTGGCCGTTTTTTCTGTTTGGAATAGGAAACCAGGGTTGTATATTTGGTCCCTATCAGATAAAATATAAGAAAGAGTAAATAAGAAAGGACTGACTGTATGTGTTCTCGGACAGAGGTATTGGACAGAGAAGCATTATTTACTGATGAGACAGAGAATTTTAGAATTCCGGCAGAACCAGAGGCGGGAGATGTGGTAACTTTGCGCTTTCGTACGGCCAAAGGTGATGCAGACGGAGTTTTTTATATAGAAGATGGCAGTGAGAAGAAATCAGCTATGAAGGTGGCTGAGTCGGATGAGCTGTTTGATTTCTATGAATATAGAATCAAAGTAGGAGCGAAATCTGTAGATTACCGATTTTCCGTTATAAAAGGGGAAGAGGTGTGCTACTATACTCGGACAGGAATTTCCGATGAGCAGAACGGCGGGCCGGGATTTCGTATTGTGCCCGGCTTTTCCACGCCGGATTGGGCAAAGGGAGCGGTTATGTATCAAATATATGTGGATCGTTTCTGTAACGGGGATCATGGGAATGACGTGGTGGACAATGAGTATATTTACATTGGCCAGCCAGTTCACAAGGTAGATGACTGGTCTAAGTACCCCAGTTCTTTGGATGTGGGATATTTTTATGGCGGAGATCTTCAGGGGGTGTGGGATAAGCTGGATTATCTGGAGAATTTGGGAGTGGATGTGATCTATTTAAGCCCTTTGTTTGTATCTCCATCTAACCACAAATACGACTGTCAGGACTATGATTATATTGATCCTCATTATGGCTGCATTGTAGAGGACGGCGGAGATTTGGCAGAGGAAGGGGCTGAAGATAACAGAACTTCTACAAAATACATGATTCGCACGGCAGGCAGGAAAAATCTGGAGGCCAGCAATCAGTTTTTTGTACGGTTTGTGGAAGAGATTCACAGGCGTGGTATGCGCGTTATTTTAGACGGCGTGTTTAACCATTGCGGGTCCTTTAATAAATGGATGGACGGAGAGCTGATCTATGAGATGGCGGGAGATTACCAACCTGGAGCATACGTATCTAAAGACAGCCCTTACCGCACCTTTTTCAAGTTTTATGAAGACAAGTGGCCCTATAACGACGCCTACGACGGGTGGTGGGGACATTCCACTCTTCCAAAGCTGAATTATGAGGAGTCTCCAAAACTGTATGAGTATATTATGAAGATTGCAAAAAAGTGGGTCTCTCCGCCTTATAACGTGGACGGCTGGAGGCTGGATGTGGCAGCGGATCTTGGACACAGCAGCGAGTACAATCATAAGTTCTGGAGAGATTTCAGAAAAGCGGTCAAGGAGGCCAATCCCGACGCAATTGTGCTGGCGGAGCATTACGGAGATCCCTCTCCGTGGCTTCAGGGAGATCAGTGGGATACGGTTATGAATTATGACGCTTTCATGGAGCCGGTTACTTGGTTTCTTACAGGTATGGAAAAGCACAGCGATGAAATGAATCCATATCTGTATGGAGATGGAGAGGCTTTTTTCCGGTCTATGAGCTATCATATGAGTCGTATGAGAGGCAATTCCATTCAGATTGCCATGAATGAGCTTTCTAATCATGATCATTCCCGTTTCCTTACCAGGACCAACCGCACTGTGGGCCGGACTGCAACCATGGGACCGGAGGCTGCCTCTGAAGGGATTAATTTTGGAATTTTCAGGGAGGCAGTTGTAATACAAATGACCTGGCCAGGAGCCCCTACGATTTATTACGGCGATGAGGCCGGAGTCTGTGGCTGGACGGATCCAGACAATAGGAGAACCTATCCCTGGGGATCTGAGGATCTGGAGCTGATTGAATTTCACAGATATATGACACATATTCATCACCGTATTCCGGCTTTGAAGAAGGGATCGCTGAAACCCTTGCTGGCAGGAGAACAGTTAATTGCTTATGGAAGATTCTGCCGGGACAGTGTCTGCGCGGTGGCTGTTAATAATGCAGATGCCGCCAGAGAGATACAGATTCCGGTGCGATTTCTGGGGGTAAAGGATGGAGAGAAAATGACCCGTTATATGCTGACCTATGAGACAGGATATAATGCAGGACATCTGGGGTATGAGGTGTCTCAGGGCTGTGTGACAGTTGTTATGCCCCAATATAGTTCCATTCTTTTGGCAGTAGATCAAATTTAACATAAAGTTCCAGACTGTGCCGCTGCGGCAGTCTGGGACTTCTTTTGTCTGTTATAACTAAAAAATAAAAAAAATATTGACATTTTGATTTTGTATATGGTATAATAACACTCGCTTGTTAATCAATATACGTTTATAAAATTACGGATGGATTCCCGAGTGGCCAAAGGGGGCAGACTGTAAATCTGTTGTCGACGACTTCGAAGGTTCGAATCCTTCTCCATCCATTGATAAGAAGGAACAAGGTGTATCTTGTTCCTTTTTTGTGTTCAAATAAGAGAGTTATACTGTGGGAAGATGAAAAATTATAATTTCTGAAAAATTTAAGGAAGGCTAAAGGTTACAGTGTTAATATAACCCTATCTCTTGTACAAGATAATAATGGAACTGAAAAAGGAGAACGATTATGAGCAAGAGCTTATCAACTATTTCAAAGGGCACGCTCCTGCGCCTTCTGACTGCAATTGGAGTGACTGCAATCCTATTATTAAGCATGTGTGTGCCAGCCTGGGCTGAAGGCGGTTTGACCATGCATACAGATTATCCGGGGATGACGGCTAAAGCAGGAGACCAGCTTAGCTACACCATTGATTTTGATAATTCGGGAGCCGCCTGCGATGCCAGCCTGTCTGTTGTTTCCATGCCGGAGGGCTGGGAAGGATATATTTCAGGAAGCGGCAATCAGATCAGCAAAATCCATATTCCAAATGGAACCAATGCGGCTTCTGCCACATTTCAGCTTACCATACCGGCAGATGCTGTAGATGGAAGTTATGATGTAGTTCTTCAGGCATCTGTAAATGAAACGGTTTATGATACCCTTACCCTTACGTTGGATGTCAGCCAGCTGGAAATCGGACAGGGAGACTTTGCCAGTGAGTATCCAGAGCAGGAGGGCGCAACAGGAACAAGTTTCAGTTTTAATGCCACACTGGTGAACAACAGCGCGTCTGCTCAGTCTTACAGCCTTTCTGCAGAAGCGCCTGATGGCTGGCAGGTAGCTTTTACTCCAAGTGGCGAGAGCACTCAGGTAGCCAGTATTGATATTGAACCGGCTACAAGTCAGGGCTTAACCATCAGAGTGACACCGCCAAGCAACGTAGCTGCTGGTGAGTATACCATTCCCTGCAGTGCCATTTCAGCAAACGATACTCTGAATATGGATCTTTCTGTAACCATTACCGGCACATATGCTATGGAACTTTCCACTCCTGACGGAAGATTAAGTTTTGACGCCCATGCAAATGAGGAATCTGATCTTACTTTGAGTGTTACCAATAACAGCAACGTGGATTTAGAGAATATTAACCTTACATCTGCTGCTCCTACAGGCTGGACTGTCAGTTTTGACACTCCTACAATTGAAGTGCTGGAGGCAGGCGCCACCACAGAGGTTACTGCCCATGTGACGCCATCTTCTGAGGCTCTTACAGGAGATTATGTAGTGACCATAAGTGCCGATGCCAGTGAAGTCTCTGACAGTGCAGAGTTCCGTGTGTCTGTTGAGACGAAAACCATCTGGGGAGTAGCTGCGGTCCTTGTTATCCTCATCCTTCTGGCGGGAATCGGCTATGTATTCCGTAAATACGGAAGGCGGTAATCCGGAAGCAAAGAGTGCGAATCAGCACGGAAATGAGGAAAATATGGCAGATAAGGAAATTATTATTGAAACAAAGGATCTCACAAAGATTTACGGAGAAAAAACCGCAGTAGACCATCTGAATCTGTCCATTTACCGGGGAGAGATTTTTGGACTTCTGGGCCCTAACGGAGCGGGAAAAACCACTACAACGCTGATGCTTACAGGATTGACTGAGCCTACAGACGGTTCCGCCTTTATTAATGGGAGAGATTGTACCAGAACTCCTATGGAGGTAAAAAGGATTGTAGGGTATATGCCGGATAATATGGGATTTTATTCCGATATGACTGGAAGAGATAATCTGCGTTTTACAGCGGCCTTAAACGGAATGGACCGAAAAAGCGCGGACGAGAAAATTGAGCGGCTTTTGGAGCGGGTTGGCATGTCTTATGCTGCAGACCAGAAAACCGGTACATACTCCAAAGGAATGAAACAGAGACTGGGAATCGCAGATGTGCTGATTAAGGATCCTGAGGTAATCATAATGGATGAGCCTACCCTTGGAATTGACCCTGAAGGTATGAGAGAATTGATGAATCTGATCCGGGAGTTATCAGAAAAGGATGGAAGAACTATATTGATTTCATCTCATCAGCTGTACCAAGTTCAGCAGATTTGTGACCGGGTCGGCATGTTTGTAGACGGTCATCTGATGGCCTGCGGAACCATTGGGGAACTGGCCAAACAAATGGAAGAGGAACGGTGCCTTCTGGAAATTGTGGTTGAACCAGAGGATGAGAAGTTTCTTGGCATTCTGAAAGGTCTGGAAGGCGTTATGAGTATTGGCCAGGAAAATAACCGGTATCTGGTCAGCGCGGAAAAAGATATTGGCAATCAGATGGCTGCCGCTGCTATCAATAACGGATATTCTCTTCTGGAACTTCGCCACCGAGGCAATGATTTGGATGAGATATACCGGAGATATTTTGAAAAGGCAGGTCACGATGATGGAAACAACACCAGTAACAAAATTAAAAGATTTATTTCACACAATCGCTGAACTCCCTGTTGGGAAGGAAAAAAATATAGGTTTACGGGCCTTGTACCGCAAGGAAATGTCAGATCATATACGAAGCAAGCGATTCCTGCTGATTCTGACTTTGGTTGTACTGACCAGTTTTGCCAGTCTTTACGGAGCATTGGACAGCATTGGAGATGTGGTGGCCACAGACAGTAATTTTATTTTTCTGAAGCTTTTTACCACAAGCGGAAGTTCTATTCCTTCCTTCGTGTCCTTTATTGCCTTGCTGGGACCCTTTGTGGGATTGAGTTTGGGATTTGACGCCATAAACAGCGAGAGGGCGTCGGGAACATTAAACCGTCTGATGTCTCAGCCTATTTACAGAGATTCTGTTATTAATGGAAAATTTTTGGCAGGAGCAGTGATTATCTTTACTATGATTTTTGCTATGGGAGGGATGATCAGCGCCATTGGGCTGCTGGCAATCGGTATTCCACCCAGTTTTGAGGAAGTAGGAAGAATTATTGCGTTCCTCTTTTTTACCAGTGTGTATGTATGCTTCTGGCTGGGACTGTCTATTTTGTTTTCTGTCCTGTGCCGCCATGCGGCTACCAGCGCCCTTTCCGTAATTGCCTGCTGGCTGTTTTTTACTATATTTTTAAGCCTGCTGGCAGGTATTATCGCTGCTGCGCTGTATCCTTTGGAGGGGTATCAGGCACTGTTTAATATGGTAGATAATTATACCTGTGAGCTTTACATCAACCGTCTGTCTCCCTATTATCTCTATGGGGAAGCAGTCACTACCATATTAAATCCAGGAGTCAGATCCGTAGGAGTGGTTACCACTTCCCAGATTGAAGGAGCAATCGCAGGTTATCTGCCTTTTGGACAGAGTCTGCTTTTGGTATGGCCTCATCTGACAGCATTGTGCGCTATGACACTGTTGACGTTTGTGCTTTCCTATTTGAAATTCATGCGCCAGGAAATCAGATCCAATTAACAGGGAAATGAAAATGTCTCCGAAGCCAGGGTTCCTTCCTTGACTTTTGAGGCATTTTTTCTTATTCTGAGAACAGATGACAGGGGGTGAAATACCGTGAGAATCTTGATTGTAGAAGACAACAAACGGCTGGCTGAGTCTCTGAAAGATATTTTGAGCTGCAGCCGATATGAAGCGGATGTGTGCCTTAACGGAACCGAAGGCTACGAACAGTTAATGGGCGGCCTATATGACGGCATGATTTTGGATGTTATGCTTCCTGGTATGGATGGACTTACACTGCTTCGTGAAGCAAGAAGGCGGGGCTGCAAGACACCGGTACTGATGCTGACGGCAAAAAGTGAAACAGAGGATAAGGTGGCTGGACTGGAAGGGGGGGCGGATTATTATCTGACAAAACCCTTTGATCAGGAGGAACTGATGGCTGCTTTGAAAGCTATTCTCAGAAGAGGGCAGGATGTGATTCCTGATGTGCTGAAGTTTGGAGATATTACTTTGGATCAATCTACCTTTTGTCTGGGATGCAGGGGAAAGAGCATCCGACTGGGGAAACGGGAGTACGAAGTGATGCGGATTCTTATGTATTCCAGAAAGGCTGTGGTATCCAAAGAAACGATTATTTTGAAAATATGGGGAAACGATGGAGAGGCTATTGATAACAATGTGGAAATCTATATCTCTTTTTTGAGAAAGAAACTGGAGTTTTTAAAAGCCCAGACCAGAATTGTTACAGCAAGACATCTGGGCTATTATCTGGTGGAAAGCTGAGGATAGAATAATGAAAGAGATTAAAAGGCTGCGTTTCAAATTTATTGCATCTAATATGGTGATGGTAACCCTTGTCATTGCGTTGGCTTTTTTTGCCATAGGATATTTTACAAAAAATAGAATTGAACAAAACAACAGAGATCTCCTTGGGCAGGTGGCCTCCAACGGAATGGTTCCCCAGTTTTTTGAGGGGGGAATGGAAAACAGAATTCCGTATTTCACTATTACCATAGACGGCAATCATCAGGTTACTATGATTGAAGGGCAGTATAACATATATCCGGATGATGAGTTTCTGGAACGGCTGGCTATGGAAAGTATAAGAGCTGCGGAGGATCAGGGAATCATGGACAGATACCGGCTCAGGTATATGAGGATGCCTTTTGAAAGCGGCTATAAAATCTCCTATTTGGACACCAGTATTGAGGACGCCTTTGCCACCAATATGTGGAGAGCTCTTGGAATTATAGGATTTCTGGCTTGGCTGGTTTTTTTTGGAGTCAGCTGGCTGCTGTCTAAATGGGCCGTTTATCCTGTGGGGGAATCCATTCGGAGGGAAAAGCAGTTTGTAGCCGATGCATCTCATGAACTGAAGACACCACTGACTGTGATTATGGCCAACGCCCAGCTGCTGTCAGGACAGAGCGGAGCAGATGAAAAGGATACCAGACGGTGGACTGCCAATATTCAGCAGGAAGCAAAAGAAATGAAAAAGCTGGTGGAAGAAATGCTTCTGCTGGCTAAAAATGAGGCCTGTCACGGAGAGAGCACGAAGGTCAGATGTAATTTCAGCGACATTGTAATAGAAACGGTACTGTCCTTTGAGTCAGTGTTCTATCAGATGAATAAAGATTTATCCAGTAATGTGGAAGAAGATATTTATGTATGGGGAGAGGAAAACCAGCTGACTAAACTTTTAAGAATACTTCTGGATAATGCCGGAAAATATTCTTCCGAAAATGGAAGCATTCGTGTAACTTTGAATCGTATGGGGAAAAAACGTTTGAAACTGTGTGTCAGCAATACTGGGGACCCTATTCCCGAGGATAAAAAGAAAGAAATTTTCCAGAGATTTTACAGAGGGGACGGATCTAGAAGCGATAAAAAAGGGTATGGACTGGGGCTGGCTATTGCCAAAACCATTGCAGATAATCACAAGGCTTCTCTTTATGTTGAATCAGAGGATGGGATTAACAGTTTTTACCTGGAAATGTCTGTGGGCAGCAGACTGAGGGACAAAATAGATGAGTGGCTAAAGAAAATTTTAAAGAAAACAGCAGCAAAAAAGCCAAAGATTAATAAGAATATGAGTTAGGATGCAAGAAAGAAATAAATTATGAAGATATGTTCGGTTAGAAAATGTCTGACAAGGAGGTAACAGGTTGATATTAAGCGTGAGCAGGAGAACGGATATTCCTCAGTTTTATTCTCAATGGTTCTTTCATCGTCTGAAGGAGGGAAGCCTCTGTGTGAGAAATCCTTTTAATTCCAGACAGATAAGCCGTATTGATTTAAGTCCTGAAACTGTTGAATTTATTGTGTTTTGGACTAAGAATCCAAAACCTATGCTTTCACGAATAAAGGAACTGGGAGAGATTCCCTATTATATCCAGTTTACTTTAACCAGTTATGGAAAAGATGTAGAGCCGGGACTTTCTGAGAAAGAGGAACTTCTGGAGGTCTTTAAAGAGGCTGCCGGCCTGTGCCAAGCGAAACGGATGGTGTGGAGATATGATCCTATTTTTCTTAATGACAAGTATACGGAAGAGTTTCATATCCGAAGGTTTGAGCGGATGGCAGAGGCGTTGAAAGGCCATACGAAGAAGGTGGTAATAAGTTTTCTGGACATGTATGGGAAAACTAAGAGAAATATGAAAGAAATCCCGGTTATATCACTGAAAGAAGAAGATATGCTTAGGATAGGAGCAAAGCTGTCTGCCATTGGAGCGGCCTGCGGGTGCATGCAAAGCGTAGATGTTGGAAGCTATGACACCTGTCTGGCGGGCTGTGTTTACTGCTATGCCAATGACAGCCAAAAGTGTGTCCGAAGAAAATGGGAAGGCTATGATCCTTTCTCTCCCCTGCTTTGCGGTCATATAGATGAGGATGACAAAATAAGGGACAGGCGGCTTCCTTCTATATGGGAAAAGTAAAAGACAATATTGCAATAATTGGGAAAATTTATATAAAACAGATAAAAAACTGCAATTCAGAAAAGTCGAAAAATAGGTGAAATTCAGGCTTGACAATCCTGGAAAAGTTTTGTAAAATAACTATCGTTACGGCAGGAGAGAAAAATTCCTGTTGGAATGAGCCCAGATAGCTCAGTTGGTAGAG
>DXFU01000007.1 GCA_019114305.1 Candidatus Hungatella pullicola
TTTCTCTTATTACTTTTTATTTTCAGTTGTATCAATCAACGGACTTCTCCTGCGCATTCTTCTTTTATTTTGTAATTCAATAGCAACAAACATGAAAGCCATTTTTAATCTGTTTATAAAATTTATAAGGTTACGGTTTCTAGTTTTGGCTTTGATCTTTGATTATTCCCGGTGATATCCTTACACAACTGTTTCATTGATTCCAATATAAAATCTATAGATTTACATAAAATAGTTATGTAAACTATTATAACTTGCAAAAAGAAATGGCGTAAACAGTCATCCCATAGAATCTACCGTTCTCCGCCATTTCTATTTATTTACAGATTTATTTCTATTTTTCTCTTCTCATCGATTTAAAGACCTGGTCCTACGCCCGGGCCAGCTTCTACAACGGCATTTTCCTTATTCTGGGAAGGTCCGGAAGTTTCCTGTGACAGCTTTGCCGGCTCTTTTTCTGATGTCGTCGGCTGCTGGCTGTCAGATTCTTTGGCAGTCTCCTTGTTGGCTACATCCGCTTTTGTCGTTTCTTCCAGAGAAGTATCCGCTTTTGCTGTCTCTTTTTCTGATTCTTTGGAATCCTCTGTCAAATCAGCGCCTGGTCCTACCAGACTTCCATCTGCATTTGTAGGCTTAGAATTCTCATCAGTTTCTGCTGTCTCCTCTTTGGTTTCCGTTTCCTCAACAGTCTGGGTTTCTTCAATGCTCTCCTCTTCAGTTGTTTCTATCTCAGTCTCTGGAGGAGCAGCTGTCTCTGCAGGAGTATTTACAGATCCAGAACCTCCGGAATTGCCGGAAGAACTGCCGCCTGTCGGTGCGTTTTCCCCCGGTTCGTAGATCCCGCTTACCTCTGATATATGTGCACTGATCTCTTTCACTTGAGAAGAAGGTGTGTAAGCCTCATCCTTATAAAGGAATTGATGAAGCTGTGTTACATTGCTTTCCAGTGTAGTAGGAATGACACAATCCATTTTGTTGATTCTCATAGTTGTTCTGGAAAAGGGGAAACCAGTGGTCTCACCTAAATAATATTTTGATACGCCCTGTGCCAAAGTCATAATATCATCAAGGCCAATGCTGGTTGATATCTCAGGGAAAACCGCAGAAACTAAACTGGTAAGTGTAGCAAAATCTGCCTGCTTTGCCTTCTCCAGAGCCAAAGATACTACTTTTCTTTGGCGCTCGGTACGGTTAAAATCCGTATCCATCAGGCGAAGTCTTGCATAGGCCACAGCCTGAACCCCGTCTAAATGATTCATTCCTGCACTTGTCAGCTGAGTGGAACCGATTCCCGTAGAATTAACCGTTTCGGTGATAAAACCGTTAATATATTCAAATTCTGCATTTGTAATTTCAACATCAATTCCCCCCAGTACATTAATGCCCTGAGCAACTGCTTTCCAGTTAAAAGTAGCGTAGTCATCGATCTGAAGATCCAGATTTCGGTTAAGAGCATCTACTGCCTGTTCATGTCCGCCCTTCATATATGCCTCATTAATTTTATGGTATGTACCTTCATCATCAATCTGAAGATAAGTATCCCGGTAAATAGAGGTTAATTTTACTTCTCCCGTTGCCCGGTCAATACTGCAGATCATTTCTACGTCAGAAAGAGCTCCCTTTTCCAAGTTGCCATCTCTGGAATCCACTCCAAATACGGCAATTGTCCAATATCCCTCTTCTTTTGATCTGTTGGTTAAGAAAAAGAAAATTCCTCCAACAAGGACAAGAAGAACCAAGATTTCCAAAACAAGAATTTTCCGTTTCTTTTTCTTCCTCTTCTGTTCCTCTCTAATCCTCTCTCTGGCAGAGCTGCTGCCTCGATATCGAACCCTAGGATTTCTCCCAGCCCCTTCACTGTAGTAGGTTCTGTCCCCTCGGGATACAGATTGTCTGGAGGTTTCCTGACGGCGTCCGGAATCAGATTTTTTCTGCCCTCTTCCACTCTTTTTGCGCTGAGATCGAATAAGATCTAACTCATCTTCGTAATCCATAATGATCTAACCCTTCACCTTTCCCTGTTATTATTTAAAGGTATTTCCTCTGTCTGCTTTTTTCAGTTAGACAGCAGACGTCTGCAGCTTGTCCAATCATTGTCTGTAGCGGATACTATTACGTTATTATTGGAGCCGCTTGTCTCGTGGATGACAATAGTCTTTCCGTCCGGCGCCCAGGCAAGGAAGACCGCTCCATGTGGCTCCTCATCCAGGCGAAGAAGGATATCACCAGGCTGCAGTTCTTCCTTTGATATTTCAATTCCGCAGCCTGCCAGGCCTGCAGTACCCTCTTTTTCCAGCCGCTGTCCCAAGGCTGACCAGTATAACCAGCTAATCCAGCCGGAGCAGTCAAGACCTTTTAATATCCTGCCTTCTTCGTCAGGTTCCACAACAGATCCGAATTCATTGCCCATATAACCAGCAGTTGACGGTTTTCCACCCCAATAATAAGGAAGCCTGCCCACAGAGTACAATGCGTATTCGATTAAAGCAGTTCTTTCCTGGGAAATGCTGTCTGGAAGAAGTGACAAATAAGCTGAAATCTCGTCTTTTGTCAGGGAAGACTGAACGTAGTCGGAGGCTGATGGAAGCTGAAAGGATTCAGCCCAGTTCATCTGTGCCAAATTTCGTGTTTCCTCTTTCGCTTTTTCATCCCAGCCATTCCATCCAATGGTTTCATCAGAAGCTCCGCCCATAGAATCTATTGAGAATAGACTGCCATCCGCTTCAGACTCTCCTCTGACCATAGCCGTTATATATAAATCCACATGTCCGGGACAAGCTGGCTGCTGAACCGATTCTGCTTCTGCAGCTGTTTCTTCCTCCTTGGCTGCCTCTGACAGAGACGCCTTTATAAGTTCTACTCCCGGACCTATCTCTTCTTTTATTTCTTCTTCCTCAACGATTTCCGATCCGCTTTCAGTTATATCAGAAATCTCCTGGTCTGTCAATTGAGCCGCATCAGCTGCCTGGGAGGGCGTTGCTGTCTGACAATCCAATTCACCGCCGCAATAATACACAGAGCTGATTTGACAGGAAATGCTGTGGGAAATATCCCATAAATATTGGATATACTCACAGAAAGATTCAAAATCCTTCGGATCCTTGTAATAAAGAAAAGTATTGGCCATAGACAATATATCCTTCTTATTGGAAATTGATGAGAGTTCCTGTCTCTGCTCATTGATAAAAGATGTGGTTACATTTTCCCATCGATGAATAACCCATGAACTGGAATCATCAGGATTGTGAAGCGGATCAGAGGGATTATAGGTTCCAAGTAGGTTCTCTCTTGGAAGCTGAAACCGGACTGCCACTTCCTCCGGTGACATTTCGGCAATTTCATAAATAGAGGCCAGCCAATTGGCATCCTTTTTTGACAGCAGAGTCAAAGCCTGCGCTGCATAGCTTTCTGCTGCGGCATAGGGTACTTGTCCTGTATCTGTATTTCCCTCTCCTTGATGAGAATAAAGGAATGCCATATTCAGCTTTGTCAATGAGGGAATGAACTCCTCTTCTGCCGTTATGGAATCCGATGGAGTCGATTCTGGTCTTTCAAAGGAAGCCTGAGAAGCTGTGGCTTTATAATAAGTATTGTTTATTGCTCTTACAGTTTCTTGTTTGGGCGTATCATACTCAGAAACATAAAACCGGGAATATGCGCCAAGACATATTCCCAGTAAAGTCATTATAAAAGCAGAAAAAAGCCTTATTCCTCTATCATAGTTCTTTCGCAGCTGTCTGATCATAGTCACTCCCCCGGAGGTCTATATTTTATAAAAATATACCACAAGAAATGAATGAATTATAGATAAAAACAATTAATATTTCATTAAGATTATAAAGTATAAGTATCTTTTAGGTTGACGCACAAATAATCCAACGATATAATAAACTAAATTTATGGAGGAGGCATAAATGATAATAGCAAAGCTAAGCGCCAGTACCTACCCGACAGGAACGGGAACAGTGGAAACACTGCTGTCGGCGGTTGACGAGGTGAAGGGTGATCGAATATTCGGCGGATGCTCTTCCATGCCTTCCGGGCGTGTAATTCCAGAATAAATATGCGGGAAACTGCAAAACAAAAGTCTGGAAACCGGAAATACCATTTATAGTTTTATGACTGCCATACTGTTTTTGTATTTTTGCAAAGGCATTATGACAGCCTGTTTTTTTGCGGCCTTTTTAGGAAAGGCCACAGAACGGGATTGAGAAAAAGAAAACGTCAAAAAGAAGAACAGGAAAAAGGAGAATTATCATATGTGTGGAATTATTGGATATACAGGACCTTTAAGCGCAAAAGAAATTATTCTAAATGGTTTGACACAGCTGGAATACAGAGGCTACGACAGCGCAGGCATTGCTCTCTGCATGGAAAGCTCATATATTCGTATGCTGAAAAAAACGGGAAAGGTATCTAACCTGAAGGAAGCCTCTAAGCAGATAAAAGAAGTATCCCACAGCGGAATTGGTCACACCAGATGGGCCACTCACGGATGCGTTTCAGAGAACAATACCCATCCCCATCAAGCCGGCCGGGTTACTCTTGTTCACAATGGCATCATTGAAAACTATCATCAGCTGATTTGTCAGTTTGGTCTTGAAAAGAAGCTTAAGTCGGAGACAGACAGTGAGGTGGCTGCTTGGATTCTTGACTCCTTTTATCAGGGAGACCCCGCAGAGGCTATAGGGCGTCTTCTCCCCCTTTTGGAGGGATCCTACAGCTTCTGTATCATGTTTGAGGACTGTCCTGGAGAAATCTATGCAGTCCGCAGTGTAAGCCCTCTGGTAGCCGCGTACACGCATTCGGGGGCCCTGGTAGCTTCTGATCTGACAGCTTTGATTCCCTACAGCAGACAGTATTTTGTCCTGCCGGAAAAACATCTGCTGAAGCTTACTGCTTACAGCGCCAAAGTTTATACCTTTGAAGGAAGAGAAATCATGCCGGAAATTATTGAGGCCGACTGGAATATGGATGCCGCTATGAAACACGGATTTTCTCATTTTATGCTGAAAGAAATACATGAACAGCCGGAAGCCTTAAATCAGACCATTCTTCCCAGACTTACAGACGGCATACCGGATTTTTCTCAGGATGGTATACCGGATTCCCTCCTGAAAAACTGTACACGTATTCAGATTGCGGCCTGCGGTACTGCTATGCATGCAGGGATGGCCGCCAGAGCGCTTATTGAGCCCCTGGTAAGAATACCTGTAACGGTTTCAATTGCATCAGAGTTTCGCTATGAAGAACCGCTGATTGACAAGAATACATTGGTAATCATTATCTCCCAGTCAGGTGAAACGATAGATACCCTTGCCGCCTTAAGACTTGCTAAAAATTACGGATCTCCTACTCTCTCTGTTGTCAATGTAAAAGGATCCACCATAGCCAGGGAAAGCGATTATGTTCTCTATACTCACGCCGGCCCGGAGATTGCTGTGGCCAGCACAAAGGCTTATTCCGTTCAGTTGGCCGCTCTCTATCTTCTCAGCTGCCGTCTTGCCTACGTAAAGGGAAGATTTAATCTGGACCAGGCAAAAGGGTTTACCAACAAGCTTTTAAGCTCCATTCCGGCTATGAAAGAAGTGATAAAATGCAAAAATGAAATACAGGCCATTGGAAATGAGATTCTTTCCGCAGCAGACATATTTTTTATAGGCCGCGGATTGGATTACTCCTTCTCTCTGGAGGGCGCTTTGAAGTTGAAAGAGATTTCCTACATTCACGCTGAGGCCTACGCAGCAGGTGAACTGAAACATGGAACCATTGCACTGATCTCCCCCGGAGTTCCTGTTGTAGCTATTGCTACCCAGGAGCGAATACTTGGGAAGACACTTTCCAATGTAAAAGAAGTAAAAGCCAGAGGCGCATTTGTAATCCTTATAACGAAAGAAGAAACTGAAATTTCCCCCGGACTGGCCGACGTGATTTTCCGAATTCCTCAAATAGAGGACCGTTTTACTATTTTCCCCATTGCAGCAGTGCTTCAGCTGATTGCTTACTTTGTCTCTGTGGGAAAAGGGCTTGATGTTGATCAGCCAAGAAATTTGGCCAAATCTGTAACAGTAGAATAAAATAATTTGAAAAAAAGGGGTGTCGCATATCATATTAAGTATTGTATAGTTCATCGCGGACAGTTAGTTGGTGAATGATAGATGAAGCACCACATTTCCAGTCGAAACGAAAAAAATGCTGCCGCATCAATGATCAGAAAATCATAGATGCGGCAGCCTCAAATTCATATGATTCTATTATCTAATATTTGATAAAGAAGCTGACTTATCTGTGCTGTTTCTTCCATTCCATCTTTACATCTGCAAAATCACGGATAATTTTTACTGCACCATCTAAGCCTACAGCACTCCTGTTAATACAGAGGTCGTAGCTTTTTACATCACCCCATTTTTTATTGGAGTAATAGTTATAATAACTGGAACGTTTCTTATCAGTTTTTACCATAATGTCTTTTGCTTTAGAAGCGTCAACTTTATAAAGCTCCTTTAAGGAAGCGATACGATCTTCATCACTTGCAGTAATAAATACAGAAACAACATTGGGATAATCTGCCAAAGCATAGTCCGCACACCGTCCTACGATTACGCAGGATTCCTCGTCAGCAAGTTTCTTGATCGTGTCAAACTGAGCCAGGAAAATCTTATGGTTAATTGGCATATCCATATAGCCTGATGATGTATAGCCCATGGAATATGTATCCATTACAAGAGAATACAAAAAACTGTTAGTAGGCTTTTCGTCATGTGTTTCAAATAATTCCTCACACAAACCACTGTTCTTTGCTGCTAAAGCAAGCAGCTCCTTATCATAACATTTTACCCCCATAGACTCAGCCAGCATCTGACCGATCACTTTACCAGAAGCTCCGCATTGTCTGCCAATTGTAATAATTAAATTTCCACTCATAGTACCCGCTCCTTCCAGTCATCTAAGATATAATAATTATACTGCAAAATTTCAGAAAAATCCATCTTTTTATTAAGTTTTTACAGTTTTTCTATTATAAGCTGTATTTTTCACAGATATATCTGCCGGCACATAAGCGAACATAAAATCAGGAAGAGGCTCTTAATTTGCGGAGAAGATCCTCAAAATACAAAGGAAGAGGAGCAGAAAATTCCATATAGTCCCCTTTGGTGGGGTGGACAATTCCAAGAACTCCGGCATGAAGAGTCTGCCCCTGAAGTTTATAAGGAGATTTAGACGGTCCGTAAACCTGATCTCCCAGAAGGGGATGGCCAATACTGGCCATATGAACTCTGATCTGATGGGTTCTTCCAGTTTCCAACTGACATTCTACATAAGTATATTGACGGAATCGCTCCAAAACACGATAGTGTGTAACTGCAGGCTTTCCATTTCTCTCATTAATGCTCATTTTTTTTCTGTCGACTGGGTGACGTCCGATGGGTGCATCTATGGTTCCTTCATCTTCTTTTATTACGCCCCAAACAATAGCGTAATATTTTCTTGTGATAGAATGAACCTTAAGCTGCTCCGCAATGGAATGATGGGCCTTATCATTTTTGCACACAATAAGGACCCCTGTGGTATCCATATCAATCCTATGGACGATTCCCGGTCTTAAAACTCCATTAATACCCGAAAGCTCATCCCTGCAGTGCGCCATAAGACCATTTACCAAAGTCCCGGAATAATGGCCGGCTGCCGGATGAACCACCATTCCCTTCGGTTTGTTAATCAGAATAATATCCTGATCCTCATATAAAATATCCAGATCCATTTGCTCCGCCGCAATCTCAGGATCTTTGGCTTCCGTAATTTCAAGGCTTATCTCATCTCCAGGAAGGGTTTTATAACTGCTCTTCACCCCATTCCCGTTGACAAATACCTCTCCTTCCTTCAAAAGCTTTTGAAGATAAGAACGGGAAAAGTCCGGACATTGTCTGGCCAGATATCGGTCAATCCGCTCCCCCCTTTCCTGCTCTTCAACAAGAAATTGCAGCTTCACCGTTCTTCCTCCTTTTTCCTTTGAAGAAAGTCAAAATCTTCTTCTTTATAGATAAACAGAATAAAAATAAGCAGAGCAGCCATAGATACTGTCACATAACAATCAGCCACATTAAAAATGGGGAAATCAATCAGTTTGAAATAAAGAAAATCAACGACATATCCACGGATTAACCGATCTGTCATATTCCCTACTGCTCCCGCAGCGACAAACATGGCAATACAATGGATAGGATAATACTTTGTTTCAGCAGGCATACGTATCACAAGGAAGACAACAGCCGCCAGAACAACCAGGGCGATAAACAGAAAGAAGCCTTGTCTTCCTTCCATCAGGCCAAAAGCAGCCCCTCTGTTTTCTGAATACAGCAGTTCAAACACTCCATCCCAAAGAACAAAGGGCGGCTGTCCCATGAGATGTCGTACTGCCAGAAGCTTTGTCCACTGATCAAAGGCCACAGCAGCTATAAAACCAAAAATCAGCCCCGCTATAAGTTTTTTCTTATGACTCATCAATTAGCTCCTTATACTAGTATTTCATTTAAGCCACAGAGCATCTCTTCTTCTGTGACTGTCTTATCAATCACGGCCTCGCCTATGGATTTTAACAGAATAAATCGAATGGTACCGGAATCCATTTTTTTATCCCTTTTGGTTGTCTTAATGATTTCTGAAGCATTAAGACCTGTTACTGTGACCGGAAGCCCCATAGACTCCAAAAATCTTTTAAGTCTGTCCAGCTCACTTCTGTCAATGATGCCCCTGTTTACAGAAATAGCCATAGCCCCAATACAGCCAAGGCCCACGCAGTGTCCGTGAAGAAGAGAAAAATCCGCCAATTTCTCTATGGCGTGTCCTAAGGTATGACCGAAATTTAAAAGCGCCCTCTCTCCGTTTTCTTTGGGATCTCTTTCCACTACGTCCCTTTTAATCAGGTTGCTGACGTGAACCATTTCCTGGCACAGAGAAAGATCCAGTTTTTTGATCTCTTCCTGATTCTGAATCAGCCACTGATAATATTTTCTATCTTTAATCAGCCCGTGCTTTATCACCTCGCCCATTCCGGAAGAAAACTGCTCCGGGGAAAGAGTTTTCAGAGCAGCAGTGTTGCTGTATACCAGTTTAGGCATATGAAAAGCTCCTACCATATTTTTGTAGGCGTCAAAATCAACTCCTGTCTTTCCTCCAATACTGGAATCCACTTGGGATAAAAGGGTTGTTGGAATCTGAATAAAGGAAATACCTCTCAAATAGGTGGCTGCCGTATACCCGCACAAATCTCCCACCACACCGCCGCCTAAGGCGATCAGCCAATCTTTACGGTCAAAGCCCATTTTAATCAGTGCTTCATACAAATTCCTTACGGTATCCAGATTTTTATTTTCTTCTCCTGCAGGAAAGATAAATTCTTCCGTCTTCTTACAGCACTGCCCTGCGATCGCCTTCACTTCTTCCAGATACAGAGGAGCAACGTGAGAGTCGGTGACAACGCATACCTTCCTCTGCTTTAAATCCAGCTTGTCCAGCTGTGCTTTCAGTCCGTCAAAGGACTGTTCCATAACAATGTCGTAGATCCATGTTCCATCCATGCGGACGGGAATTACTTTTTCCATATGTTCCTCCATTTCTGTTATTCTTGCTGTTTTTCTCTTTATTACGGAAGAAAGCAAACAATCTTCCTCAAGCCATCAAGGCTGTAGATATGGAAAATTGTCTGCTTGTACTTAAAGAAACCATTCTTTTTTTATCCAAAGGTCTGATTACAGTCTCAGATTCATGCCGCCCATATCAAGAGTGCCGCTGTTTAAGAGATCCTGAAAATCTCCTGACAGTTCTACGGATTCAGGAGTGGCAATGAATATATAGTTGGAAATCTTTTGGAGATTTCCATTCATGGAATAAGTTGCTCCACAGGTGAAATCAATAATTCTCTGGGCAACTTCTGTGTGAATGCCCTCCATATTCAATACAACTGCCTTTCCTGACAGCATATAATCACAAATCTCCTTGGCATCCTCAATGGTAGTAGGCTTTATCATAGATACCTCCATAGTGCGCTTCATCGGGACTACTTTAGGGCTTGGCCTGGAAAAAATACGGGGCTTCTGCTCATACTCGTCTTCCTCATAGTAATCCTCTTCATTCTTTTTGGAAAATAAGCTTCTTCTGGCCGGCTTTTCCTCTTCTCCATCGTAGTCATCATCTAAGTAGTAGTCCTCATCATCTGTATCATTTAAACGCATGCTGTCCATCAGTTTGCCTAAAATGCTCATCCTTCACTCTCTCCAATCTTATATCTTGTACCAAAAATTCCGGTACCGACTCTCACCAGAGTTGCACCCTCCTCAATAGCCACTTCAAAATCTCCAGTCATACCCATTGAGAGCACACTCATACTAACATTATCAATGTTTTTTCTTCCCATGTCAACATAAAATTCATACAATTTTTTGAATACAGGGCGGTTCTCCTCTGGATTTTCCACAAAGGGAGCGATTGTCATCAAACCTTTAATCTTCAGATGAGGAAATGCAGCTATTTTTTCGATTGCAGACTGAGTTTCATCCAGGTGGAATCCGTATTTACTCTCCTCCTCCGCCACATTTACCTCCAGAAGAATATCCTTTGTCATTCCCAGCTTTGCCGCCTCTGTCTCAATTTGTTCTGCAAGGCGAAGCGAATCAACACTGTGAATGAGAACAGTGTGTGGAAGCACCTGTTTTACTTTGTTTCTTTGCAGATGTCCTATCATATGCCATCGAATATCCCCAGGAAGCAGGTTAGATTTTTCGCATAATTCCTGAACCTTATTTTCTCCAAAGTCTCTGGCGCCTCCGTCATAAGCCTCCTGAAGCATAGATATGGGTTTTGTTTTGCTTACTGCCACCAAGGTAACCTCCTTTGGGTCTCTTTGAACTCGGCGGCAGGCAGCCTCTATTCTCTGTCTTACCTCTTCAAGGTTTTTCTGTACCATAAAATCACCTCTTATTGATATATTAATTGTCCCTCCTCTACGGTTGACGCGTCTAAAACGATGTGGTCATATACCGACAAACCGTAGGGCATATTTTTTTTAACAGTATAATACTCTTCATTGGAAGAGAGAATGTCAATCTGCTTAAACACTGCATACCCTTTATTAATGTTATAAACGCCCTCTAAAGAAGCGGTGGCGCCAATCTGATATCTTTCATTGGTGTCCGCTTTCACAATATAATCCCCTGCTTTCAGACCATCTTCTGTTCCTTCAATATAACAGTTGCCTTCTTCATCAGAATAGTATATGGTCGTCGGAACAAAGACAATAGAGGTTCCTGCTTCGGAATATACTTCTTTGTTAAAGCCTGTGTCGGAATCATTTCCTCCATTAGTCAGATAATCCTGAGGAACTAGATAAAAGTTTTTAGTGGTAACCGCAGAAACCGGAATTTTCAGGCCAGTTGCCTGAGCAGTCTGTATTTCGAAATTCACAAAGCGGTCTGAGGCAAACTGCACCATATACTTATCAAAGTCCAGCTTTCCATAAGTTTTTCCGTCACCACCGGTTATGGTGGAAAATGCCGCTGCAGCCGTCAAATCATGATCAGGGAAAGATATATTTAAACTGGTTTGATCTCTGTACTGGGCCAGCTCATCCTCTGTCATAGGGAAAACAACAGACCAATTTTCTGAAGTAATCACCTTATAAACCGGGGCTCCCTGTTCAATCAGGTCTCCCGATTTGTTAATCTCTTTTGTGTAAATGGTTTTATCAAACATTTCCTCTGTGACATCCTGCGGGCTCATCGATTCATAGGAGTCTATTCCATAAGAAATCGTTCCCGCCTGATCCGCATAAACCTGCTGAAAGTTTATTCCAGCTTCCGCCAAAAGATCTCCCAATCCTTCCAGGCTGTTAAAATTCATAAATTCCAGGACAGATGCATCCAAAGAGTATTTGGTATCATATACAGTGGAAAACTGATCGTCATCGTAGCTCAAGCTTAAAGCGGTCAGCTGGTTCATTAGTTCTGAAAGATTTTCTGAACTCAATGAATCGGTCTGGTCACCATTTTGCTCCAGAAAAGCGGCAACATTGCCGGTTTCGTCAATAGAGTAAACGCTGGTTCTAACAGAAGCCCGTTTTCCTTCCCGGATATAATAATTCACATAACCGGAACGGTCTGCTGTTTTTACACTCTCCTGACGAAAAATCATTCCTGTATACTCCTTGTTGTTAACAATACTGCCCTCTTCTACTTCGTAAAACTGTATTTTGTCTTTGCGAATATAGGTGGACACGCTGAAAACCATATAAACAAAAATAATGGCAAACATGACCATGCCTACGTTCAGGTTCAAAGGACGGCGGTATCGAATGATTTTCTTTGCCTTTTTTTTCTTCTTCGGCGCTGGTTTCACCGGTCTTGATGCCTGATTCTGAGCCAAATTATCCGCCACCTTTCTTAGTTTAATATCGGCAACAAAGCCGATGGAGTTATTATAAAAGGAATCGAAGAAAAGTTCAAGTAAAAAGGGGACCGGCGCGGCCCCCTGATTTCTTATGTTTATGTATTACTACAATGAAACGATCACCTTATCCTGAACGTTCTCCGGCATCTGATCAGCATCCATAGATACACTGAGAACAAAGGTTATATGATACCTTTCACCGATATTTTCCAAAATACTTACGGTTTCCGAAATATCCTCACCTTCCAGGCAGGCCAATTTCAGAAAGCTGTCTAAAAACATCATCTCAAGATCATGATCCTGAGAAATAATTCCGCAAATAAAACCGATAAATCCCTCACTGCTGTTAATTGGGTACTCATTTACATTAATAAGACGAATTTTATTGCTTAACTCATACATATGCTTAGAACTCTTATCCAAGTAAACGATAGAGCCTTTGGAGTCACGAATGGCTGAATTTGCTCTGTCCAACAGATGTTTTGTCTTTCCCTTACCCTTTTTTCCTGCGATAACCTGAACCATAGCTATCTCCTCCTTAAGTTATATGATTTGTATAAAAAGTCTATTAATATTAAAGTAATTATAGTATAAATTTGCAAAAAGCGCAACAACTAATCTACAATTTTATCTAATATCTCATCCATATTATCATATAGCTTCTGCCGATTGGGAGCTTTTAGGATAACAGAAATATATTCACTTCCTGCAAAATCACGGCTTCCCATAATCAGACAGTTTCCTGCGGCTTTCGTGGTTCCTGTCTTTCCTCCCAGGGGAGTGAGAGCATCCGGCATAGAGTCCTGTCCGGTCATATACCAGTTGCCAGCTTCCCAGGTTCTGGATACTTTTTGACCATTTGTTCCCCTATAGTCAGCCGTATAGGATTTTGTCCCAATGATCTCTCTGAATTGGGGATATTTCAATGCCTCGTTAAATATTAAATACAAATCATAGGCTGTAGTATAATGGTTCTCATCAGGAAGGCCATGAGGATTGACAAAATGAGTCTGTGTAGCTCCCAGCCTTTTTGCCTCTTCATTCATTCGCTGGGCAAATGCTTCTATGCTGCCGTCCATATGTACGGCAATGGCAGCTCCCGCATCATTGCCGGAGGGTATCATAAGACCATAAAGCAGCTGCTCCATAGTCAGCTGGTCTCCAGGCTTGATACCGCAGAGGGTAGAGCCGGGCTCCGTAATGACCGCTTCCTCTGTAACTGTAACCATATCATCCAAATTGCCGTATTTTATAGCCAGAAGAGCAGTCATTGTCTTTGTGATACTGGCAGGATATAAGGTTTCATAAAGATTTTTTCCTACAATCACTTCCTTATCCGACAGATCGAAAACAGCTGCGGCCTCTGCCTCCAGCTCCTCCTCCCAAATTGTTTCCTGAGAGGGCACACACAGATTATGGGCAAAAGGAACAGCCGTATCCGTCTGGCCAAGAGCGTAAAAGGCATTCCTTTCCGAAAAATCATAAGGGCTGTCCAATCTTGTCAATGCGGCTGCTGTCAAGATTCCGCCTGCCAAAACCAAAAAGAAAACAGCACCTGCTCTTATCCCTCTCCGTTTCCTTCTTCTTCTCCTTCTTTTCACAAGGCCATCTCCTATTTGTACATTTCCCGCCATTCCAGATCGCCGCGATCCAGAGATTTAATCAGAAGCTCTGCAGTAGCCACGTTGGTTGCCAGAGGGATGTTGTGGGTATCACATGCACACATAATATTTACAATATCTGGTTCATGAACCTTAGGAGCAAGAGGATCTCTCAAAAAAATCACCAGATCAATTTCATTATGCTCAATCTGGGAACCAAGCTGCTGTTCTCCGCCAAGATGTCCGGCCAGATATTTGTGGACATTCAGGTTTGTAACCTCTTCAATCAACCGTCCGGTTGTTCCTGTAGCATACAAAGAATGTTTGCTGAGAATTCCCCTGTATGCGATGCAGAAATTCTGCATTAATTTTTTCTTAGAATCATGCGCAACTAATCCTATATTCATTGCAGTATACCTCCTTCATTAATTACCAATTTTTCGCCGCATCCCAACACTAAGCACCAGCCCCATTCCCATAAATATACTAACCAGTGAGCTGACACCCGAACTGATAAAAGGAAGGGGAAGTCCTGTATTGGGGAAAATCTGTGTTGCCACGGCTATATTAGAAAATGCCTGAAACCCGATCAGGGAGGCCATGCCCGCACAAATCAGGCGGCCTGACATATCCTTAGCCTTGGCGGCCATCCTCAGACACTCAAAAACCACCAGGGCAAAGAGTGTAATTACGGCAACGCTTCCAATAAAACCCAACTCTTCTCCGATAATGGCAAAAATAAAGTCCGTCTCACCTGTAGGTCCCAACCAGTTTCCGTCTTTCACAGACGCAATGGTAGTATTAAATAGTCCCTTGCCTTCAAGCTGGCCTGAACTAATTGCCATAATAGAGTTGCGCTGCTGATACATATTTTCAGCGTACTCTTCGGCCTGTGGATAAATCCAGGCCAAAATTCTTTTTGCCTGATAATCATGGATAAACGGTATCATACCTCTCGTTAGCATAAAAATAAAGGCTGCTCCGCATGGCACCACGACAGCAAACGCTCCGCAAATCCATTTCCAGCTGATTCCCGCCACAAAAAGTATGCAGAGAATCATCACAGTAACCACCAGACTGGTGGACAGATTAGGTTCAGCTAAAATAAGTGAAATAGGGAAAGCTGAAAGCAATGCTGAAAGCCCTACTATGACAGGCTTATTTATGGTATCCTGATATTTGTTCCAGAACCAGGAAAAGAACAAAATTAATCCAATTTTGGCAAATTCAGACGGCTGAATTTGGCCAATACCCGGAATATTAATCCACCGGGTAGCACCGCCTGCTGTGTGCCCCATAACAAGAACAGCTGCCAGCAAAACAATACATGCCACATAGACAAGAATGGATAAATTAACAAATTTATGGTAATCAATGGAAGAGATTCCAAGAGCCAGACAAAATCCGGCACAAACACCTGTGATCTGCTTATTTACCGTATCGGCATCCTGGTTTGATGCACTGGCAACTACCAGGATGCCGATAATGGAAAGAGCCAGCATATAAAGCAAAAGCTGGTAATTATAGCGTCGCAAATTAAAGTCTGTAAACATTTAGTATATCCCCTTATCAGGTATATCGCGAATAGGGATGTTTGCGTAAAGCACCGGGGTATAAATATCGCAGTCCGGCTGCTTTACTTTTGTCATCTGTATCTCTATTCTATCGGTATCAATATTCATATATCTTGAAATTACACGTATCATATCATCTTTTATCATCTGCATCACCTCTGGAGAACAGTCAGCCTTATCTGCCACAAGAAGCAGCTTCAGCCTCCTGTGAGCAATATCTCCCGAATTTTTCTTTCGAAACACGGAAAACAAATTCATAGCCTCTCCCCCTTACGCCTTTTTCAAAAGGCTTGTAATGCGGAAAAAAAGACTTCTGTGTACAGCAGGATTTGCAAGAGGAATCTCCTCACCTGCAATCCGTCTGCAAATGTCCATATAGGCCTGCCCAGCCCGGGTTCCCATACCTACCAAAGGCTCTCCCTGATTGGTTGCAATCACAATGTCTTCATCGTCAGGCACCGCTCCGATCACATTGACAGCCAATATATCCATCACGTCATCCAAAGACATCATGTCCCCCCGTCTTACCATATCCATTCGGATGCGGTTTACAATTAAATCAATGCTTTTCATGTCAGCCGCCTCCAAAAGACCGATAATACGGTCCGCATCTCGAATGGCCGACACTTCCGGGGTGGTCACCACCAGCGCACGGTCCGCGCCGGCAATAGCATTCTGAAATCCCTGCTCAATTCCTGCAGGACAGTCCAAAAGGATATAATCAAAGTCATCTCTTAGATCTTCAACCAGTTTAACCATCTGACCGGGACTGACCGCAGACTTGTCTCTGGTCTGAGCAGACGGCAGCAAAAACAGGTTAGGATATCTTTTGTCCTTAATCAAAGCCTGCTTCATTCGGCAGTTTCCTTCTACAACATCTACAAGATTGTAGACAATGCGGTTCTCCAGGCCCATCACTACATCAAGGTTTCTAAGGCCGATATCTGTATCAATCAAAACAACCTTTTTTCCAAGTATCGCCAGACCTGTTCCTACATTTGCGGAGGTAGTGGTCTTTCCTACTCCGCCTTTTCCGGAAGTAATGACAATGATTTCACTCATGCCGAGCCTCCCTCACTTTATTCTACCTTAATTTTCGGAATATTTCCATAGTTTTTTTCATTTGTTTAATAGAAACATGGTCATTTTCCACACAGGCTGTTGCCGGTCCACGGCACAGTTTCTTTCCCTTATGATTTGACGGCAGAATATAGTCTCCAATCCTTAAATAGGCCGGTGACATTTCCAGAGCGGTGATAACTGCCTGATCGTTGCCGGAGACTCCGGCGCAGACACTCCCCATCAGCCTGCCAACGATGACGATATTTCCCTTAGCCATAATTCTGGCTCCTTTCATAACGTCTCCGATGACCACTATGCTGGCTTCCGATTCCAGCGTTTCTCCGTTCTGCAGATTTCCTTTAAAGAACTGCCCGGTTTGGGATGACAGTTCCATCAGTTTCTCATTCAGTGCTTTTTCGCAGCGCTCGATGCGTTTTACATCCGTATCAACAAGGCAGACAATTTCCAGATCAGAATATTCCGTTATCTGATTGACAATTTGAAATTCCTCATTGGCGGTCAGCTGTCTTCCCTCTAAAGTAAGAGTCATCTGAGCAGATCCCCAAAACCGACTGCTGTCTCCAAACTTCTTGCCTACGTCAGCAAGAAGCTGAGAAAAAGGAATATCCGGATCCAGATATACCGTTACACCCGCCTTATTGCTTTTAATCACTACGGTATTATGCATCATATCACCTCACACCTTGGTTAGTCGCGAATATTTACGTTCGCTGCATCCATTGCACCGGTATTCTTAATGGTTTCCAGATCAGTGAATCCGTAATAATATCTGTATACATTTTTAGCGATATTGGCGGCATTGGATGAAGAATAGCCATATGGAATATTCACGGTAACACAGATTTCAGGATTGTCATATGGCGCATAGGAAATAAAGAACGCGTGGTTAGGTCTGTTTCCGCTTTCCTGGGCAGTACCTGTCTTTCCGGCGATCTCCACCTCCAGATCAGAGAAAATAGATCTGGCTGAACCCTGGGCAATCACTGCTCTCATTCCCTGATGTACAGTATCCCACGTTGTATCCGCCGCGTCAATATGAGAAGAAATCTCAGGGGTATAATCTTCAATCAGATTCCCCTTAGAATCTGTCAGTTTATCTAAAATGCTCAGTTCAAATACAGTTCCCTTGTTGGCAATAGCGGCCACATATCTGGCTAACTGTACATTGGTAAAGTTATGGCTTCCCTGCCCCATAGCGGAACGCTCCGGATCTTCCGTAGAAATTAGCGGCTCCATTTCCGGAATCTCTACTCCTGATTTGTGATCCAAACCAAACATAGAGGCATACTTTCGAATCAGTGACAGCCCTTGTTCCGGATTATAATTACCGTTTTCATCCATAGACAGGCGATGTCCCATTTCCGCAAAGAAAAAGTTGCAGGAATTTTCAATGCCTCCAGACACTGTGAGAGGACCATGTTGGCCTGGATGAATCCAACATCGAATGGTAGGGCTGACTTCATCATATTCACCTGTACAGTTTACTGTATCATCCAGTCCTACCACGTGCTCTTCCAAAGCGGCAACTGCTGAAATTGGCTTAAATGTGGAGCCGGGTGCTTTTCTTGCCTGTGTAGCATTGTTGTAAAGAGGCAGGGACAAATCGGTCTGCAGCCGGCTGAAATAAGAACTGTCCCCTACACGGTTATTATCATAACCCGGATAGGAAACCAAAGCCAGTACCTCACCAGTATTGCTGTCCGTTACCACCACACCTGCATTACACGGATCAAGAGCCAGCTGGGCCGGCGTAATTTCCAGAGAAGCCAGTTTTTCCAGCATAAAGGTATAAGCATCCTGAGTAGACTTAAGACGGGCAATATCCGCTTCATTATAAGCGATCACCCCCTGATCATACAGGGCCAGACACAGTTCCACTCCTGTAATCACATCATCATTGATCAAGTAGCGGTAAATCCTCTTTGTAAAATTGCGGTCCTCCCGCAGCTGGTTTAAAACATCCGTCACCAGATACTGAAACGTATCGTCAGCGCTGGAATATTTCAAATCCATATCAAGCTTTGTGGTATCCACCCAGCCGCTGGCAATTCCGTAATACAGGTATTCTCTTAAGCTTATATCATCCTCTCTCCAGGCCTGGTACTCAGCGCTTGAGGTATCAATCAGATCGTCCTTAATAACACCTACGGTAGGTTCTGACAAATAGGAATAAATATAATACATATAGGCGTACATATCCTCAGGAAGGTCCTTCATCTTTGTTGGGGCAGAACTTAACAATTCATTCTGAAGGTTCTGGAAAATCTGTTCCTGAGCGGTAACAAACTTAGAATGAATGTTTTTCTCAACCTCAGAAGCTTCCTCAGATTCCATATGCTGCAAAGACAAAACATTATTGTTAATCAGCTGATAATAAGCATCTTTTATGGGGATTCTCATACTGGATCCGTCTGCGCGGCTGTTGTCTACTTCACCAGGATCTAATTTTTCAATGAGAATGCCGGCAAGGGACTGTTCAATCAGATGGTAGATACCTTCCTGAAGTTCACTGTCAATGGTAAGGTATACGTCATTGCCCGCCTGGGCGGGAGTTTCGTCCTTCGTCTCCCTTACCCTTCCCACACTGTCCTTATAAATTGTTTTAGAGCCCTTGGTTCCCTGCAGCTCCTGCTCCATGGCAGCCTCAATTCCCGTCCGGCCTACAATATCATTTGCATTGTAGGTTGGGTCTATTTTCTGCAGTTCCTCCAGCTGATCCTCAGAAACTTTTCCTGTATATCCGATAACCGGGGCAAAGCACTCACTGTTATTGTAAGCACGGATTGTGGTTTCTTCTACATTGACACCCTGAAGTTCAGCTGTATGTTCCAAAATGTCCGCTACCGTTTCGTCCGATACTTCTGTAGCCACTGTAACAGCCTCATAGCGGCGATAGGAGGTGAAACGAAGGGCATATTTAATATTGATAATATCCAGGGCCTCCTGATCTGTAAGTGTAATCAGATTGCCTTCTTCATCTTTAATTTCATATAGTCCGTTCTCCTCACAGGCTCTTTCAAACAGCTCTCTGGCACTTATGGCAGACGGATAGCGTCCCTCTGCGTCATCCAGAAGGTCAACGCTGGTAAGGCCGTAATAGTCTCTCAGAAAGCGTTTTCTGGCCGTCTCAGAAGAAGCAGTATAAACCAGGCCGCCATTGCTGTCCAAAGCGATTTCAAAATTCCCCTGTACCGTTTCGCCGTGCTTTTGAAGAATGCGAACCAGGCACAGATACATATAATTCCGTTCTGCAGCTGTATTGTAAGCGCCGGTGTCCTGTACTGTTACAGAATAGGCAAGTTTATTATACGCCAGAGGCACCCCGTTTCTGTCATAAATATTGCCTCTTGTTCCCGCTGTTGTAATGTCCTGCTCAATCAGCTGCATATACTCTGCCTGAGCTTCCTCTCCATGAATAATCTGAAGATCAAACAGCTTGTGGACCAGTCCGGCATACATAGCAAGTCCTACAACTCCCAAAACAAAAATTCTGGAAGAAATCAGTTTCCGGAAAAATTCTTTGATTGCTTCTAATAAGTCATTAAACAATAGTCGTATCCCCTCTTTTTTCGGTCTCTTCCAGATGGCGATTTACCAAAAGGAACAAACGATAGATCAATAGAGTAGTTACTACCGTAAAAATAATCTCAGGCAGTACCAGGTTAAAGAAATAGTACCCTATGTTAAGCTTTCTTCGTATCAGAAAACGCAGCACATAAATATAAAAATTATAGGCCAGCTCATTGACTACACTGAGAATAAGAGGCAGGGTAATATAATCTTCATAGTAATATTTTGTGCAGATTCCATTAACATAACCTATATAGATAAAAATCAGAGTGTAAAAACCAAATGGGCCGCTGTAAAACAAATCCATCAGCAATCCTGCCAACAGTCCGTAATACATTCCTGCCTCTTTCCCATGCATAAAACCAAAAGAGAAAGTAAGAATTAAAAGCAGATTTGGGGCGGCCGATAAAAAAGGCAGAAGAGGAAACACGCAGTTCTGAATGGTAAAAGCCAGTATAATCATCAGAACGTTAAATATAACTCTTTTCATAAGAATCATTTACTCCTGTGAAATATCTGTCTGAGAGGCTGCATCAGCAGATTCTCCCGTTTGCGCCGCAGTCTCTTCCCCTATGTCTCCCGTTGCTCCCTGAGCAGCCTCTGTTTCCGCTGAATCTGTCTGACTGGCCGTTTCCTCCACCATATCTTCTTTTAAACTCGTAATAACCAGAACTTCCTGCAGGCTGTCAAACTGAGCGGCAGGAACAAGGTATCCGGACTTTGTCACATTGTTGGGATCATCTGTCATATCTGCAGCGTATCCAATCAGGATTTCAGGGAGAAAAACAGAGCTGATGTTGGAGGTTACTATTTTATCTCCATCTTTAAAATCTGCCTCTTTTAAAACATTCGTAATTCTCAGTCTTCCCTCCTTAAAAAGGGTGAGATCGCCTGCCACAATACAGCTGTCCCCTGACTGCATGGCCATTCCGCTGACGCGGCTGGAATCGTCAATAATAGAGCGGACAGTAGCGTAATTTGCACCTACATCAGTGACGATCCCAACCAGTCCGCCATCGGCGATAACATTCATATTTACCGCAATTCCATCATCAGAACCTTTATCAATCCGAAATACCTGAAACCAGTTGCTGGAATCGTTGGCAATGACTCTGGCGCCTACTTTTTCGTACTGACCATACTCCTGATCCAAATCATAAAGCTGGCGCAGCCGTTCCAGTTCAAAGGTTTCTGACTGAAGCCTGGTATTCTCCTCTGTCAGCTGGGCTATGGTGTCTTTCATCTCCTTATTTTCTTCCTGCGCTGCTTTTAGAGAAAAAAGATCCGTAAGCTCCTCATAAATAGCTGTGCCTGCAGCGTTTACACCGGATTGAATAGGGATAAGGAAATACCCCACCCCGGTTCGCAAAGGCGTCAGCCACTGGTCATTCATTGAGGTAAAACCAATAAGCAGAACGCAAAACACAGTTAAAATAATTAGAACGTATTTGCTCCGTTTTGATTCCATTTATATAATTCCCCGTTCCTTCAAACTAATATAAGAATTATCTCCTATAATTACATGGTCTAAAAGCGGAATTCCAATTAATTCGCCAGCTTCTCTCACCCGCTTAGTCAAAAGAATATCCTCCCTGCTGGGAGAAGGATCACCGCTTGGGTGATTGTGGACCATAACCACATATACAGCCCGGTGCCGCAGCGCTTCCAGAAATATTTCCCTTGGTGAAGCCAAAGACATATTTACAGTTCCCTGAGACAGCATAAGCTCCTTAATTAAGGCTCCCTTTGTGTTTAAAAGCATAAGACGGGTCTGTTCCTGTTCCATATGCCTTAAATCTTCCATGTAGTAATTTACAATTTCTTCTGGATTGGTGAAAGAGACCACCTCCTCCAGTACCGCCCGCCGCCAGATTCTTCTGGACAGCTCTCCGATACAAAGAAGCTGTGCCCCCTTTACTTTTCCAATCCCCTTTATTTGCATAAGCTGAGGCAGGGAAAGGTGCAGAAGCTTTAAGAGACCGCCTCCCTGCGATTCTTCTGTCAGTAATTGTCGTGACAGCTCCAAAGCACTTTGTTCTCTGGAGCCAGTGCGGATAATAATAGCCAGAAGTTCCTCGTCGCTTAAACTTCCAGGCCCGGACCGTAAGCATTTTTCATAGGGCCGATCCGCCTGCGGAATGTCTTTCATTGTAATTTTTGCCATATTTTTCCCTCCGGTGCTCTCCAGGTACCAGAAAGAAAGGAACCCTTGGTTTACAGGGCTCGATAGACAAGCAAGGCTATAACCACTCCAATAATACCGGCCATAGTTATTTTAATATTCAGTCCAAAAGTAATAACCAGGATTCCCAGATCCAGAACCAGCGGCGAATCAAAGCCGAAAGACTGTCCATAACTCAGCCAGGAAAGCCAGGAAATTCCCTGAGCCATATTACCTACAAAGCCGCCCAGCACAACTCCGGTAAGCATAAGAAGAAGCAAAACCCAACCGCTTTTCTGTCTCATCTTACGTCTCTCCCTAATATTTAACAGAAATAACCATTCCTGTTTCGTTATTTTAACATAGAATTATATCGGTGTATACTTTTTTTTCTTACGGAAAACGTAAGAATTACAGTTGAATAACACCCGATTTCTTAAGTTTTTCCAATGACATAAGAATTCCCAATTTAGCGTGATACCAGGTAAGACCTCCTTGGAAATATACGGCGTAAGGCGGCTTGATAGGTCCGTCAGCGCTTAATTCAATGGAGGATCCTTGAACGAAAGCCCCTGCGGCCATAATAACCGGAGCATCGTAGCCAGGCATATCCCACGGTTCAGGCGTTACAAAGCTGTCTACTGGAGCAGCGGCCTGAATTCCCTGACAAAAAGCAATTACGCCTTCTGGTTTTCCAAAAGTAACTGCCTGAATAATATCGTATCTTGGTTCTGTTCCATTTGGAACGACGGAAAAACCCAGTTTTTCATAAACATTGGCTGCAAAAATTGCGCCCTTTAAAGCTCCGGCCACAACCGTTGGGGCTAAAAATAATCCCTGGTAAAACTGCTGGTTCAGTCCAAGACTTGCTCCTACTTCTTTGCCTAAACCAGGAGCACTGAGCCGATATGCAGCTCTGTCCACACATTCTTTTTTGCCTGCAATATAGCCTCCAATAGGAGCCAATCCTCCCCCCGGATTTTTAATCAGGGAACCTACCACCATATCTGCCCCCACATCTGTAGGTTCTATGGTTTCCACAAACTCACCATAACAATTATCCACCATGCAGATAACGTCAGGTCTGATCCCTTTAATAAAAGCAATCAGCTCTCCAATACGCTCTACAGAAAGAGTTGGACGGGTTGCGTATCCTTTGGATCTTTGAATGGTTACCAGCTTTGTCTTCTCATTAAGGGCCGCTTTGATACCGGGATAATCAAAAGAGCCGTCTTCCAAAAGGTCTACTTGTCGGTAAGTTACTCCGTATTCTTTCAGGGAACCGCAGCTTTCTCTGATTCCGATAACCTCTTCCAAAGTATCGTAGGGTTTCCCCACCGGAGACAAAAGCTCGTCTCCCGGTCTTAAATTTCCTGCCAGGGCAACAGCCAGCGCATGGGTTCCGCTGATTAAATTGGGACGCACCAAAGCACTTTCTGTGTGAAATATATCGGCATACACATCCTCAAGGGTATCTCTTCCCAAATCATTGTATCCATATCCGGTAGTGGCTGCAAAATGTACATCGCTGACCCGCATTTTCTGCATTGCTGCCAGCACTTTCAGCTGGTTATACTCTGCTCTCTCGTCAATTTCCTCAAAACGCTTCTTAAGGGAAGCCTCAATCTCTCTGGCAAAATCAAGCACTTTTCTGCTGATTCCCAGGGACTGATACATTGCATCTAATTCCATGTTATTTTACTCTCCAATCCAAGAATATCTTTTCCATCCTGTAATATGGCCTTTAAAACCAACGTTCTGTCATTTCCAAAATCAGGAAGATTCAGCCAGCGAACTTCTCTCTCCCGCTTGAACCAGGTCAGCTGTCTTTTTGCAAAATGTCTGGTATCCCGTTTCAGTACAGTCACTGCCTCTTTAAGGGAGCATTCTCCTTCCAGATATGCCAGAATTTCTTTATATCCCAGTCCCTGCATGGAAACCATTCCTCTGGTACAGCCTTCTTTCCGAAGGGATTCAACTTCCGTAACAAGTCCCTGCTGTATCATCTGATCCACCCTCCGGTCAATTCTCTCATACAAAATAGCTCTGTCTGTATTCAGCACATAATAGAGAAAATTATAAGGAGAGGACTTACAGCGCTCCCGTTCATTATGAACAGAGATGGGTTCGCCTGTCTGGTGGAAATATTCAATAGCTCGAATCACCCTTTTTACATTATTTGCGTGTATTTCTCTGGCAGCCTGGGGATCTACAGCTTCCAAAAGCTGATGAAGGGCCTGCGGTCCCTTTTCTGCGGCAAAATCCTCCAGTTCTTTCCGAATGGATTTATCTTCTCCATTTTCTGTAAAATCAATATCATAAAGAAGGGCCTGAATATAAAATCCTGTACCTCCTGCTACAATGGGCACCTTCCCCCTGGAATAAATCTCTTCCACAGCCTTCTTTGCCATATTTTTAAAAATGGCTACATTAAATTCTTCCTGAGGCTCCAGTACGTCAATGAGATGGTGGGGAACCCCGTCCATCTCTTCCCGTGTAACTTTGGCAGAGCCAATGTCCATCCGCCGGTACACCTGCATGGAGTCCGCGCTTATGATTTCTCCATCCAAAGCCTTGGCAAGGCGTATGGAAAGTTCTGTCTTTCCTACTGCCGTAGGCCCGGTTAATATTATCAGCGGCTTCATTATACAATCCTCTTAAATTTCTTTTCCAACTCGTTTTTACTCATAGCAATAATAGTAGGCCGTCCGTGAGGACAGGCATAAGGATTTTCCAGCAAAAGAAGCTGGTCAATCAGCTCATTTGCTTCTGCAAAGGAAAGCTGGTGTCCCCCCTTCACCGCCGCTTTACATGACATGGAAGCAACTCTCTCCCGTATCAGATCTGGTCTGGCAATCCCAGTATCATCGGAAAGTCCGTCAATCATCTCAATTAACAGATCCCTTTTTGCAATAGAAAAAAGATTGTCAGGAATTCCGCGGACAGCATATTCCCTGCCCCCAAAATGTTCAATCTCAAATCCCATATCTGCGAAATACTTCATATGCTGTGTAAGCAGAAGCTCCTGGTTCATATTCAAAGTCAGAATAATAGGAGGATCCACCATCTGAGAAGTGTATTCCCTGTTTTTTAAACTGGCCATTGTTTTCTCATACAGGACCTTTTCGTGGGCGGCATGCTGATCTATAATATAAAGCTGATCGTTAAATTCCACCAGCCAGTAGGTATCAAACACCTGGCCAATAAGCTTATGTCTTGCTCTTGACTTAGGCTCAAGCAATTTTTCCTGAAAAAGAGTCATCTGCTGGCTTTCCTGCAGAGCCTGGCTTTCTTTTACCCACTGCTGTTCCAGCTGGTTTTGTTCAGCCAGAAAACTATTTTTAAGGGAAATCGGTTCTGTTTTAGGATTTTTATTCTCCTTCAAAGTCTGAGAGAAAGCAAATTTAGGGGCTGAAAAAGACTGAGCAGCTGTTTTTCCCTCTAATCCTTCCTGCCCCCTTTCTTCCTTCTCCCGCTGGTCCTGTATGGCAGTCTGCTGCCTTCGCACCTCAAAAGGCTCCATAACAGGATCGTTTTCTTTTGGAAGGAATTCTTTCTTTTCATCCTTTCCCGGCTGCACCTGCGGGATCAGCTCTTTGCAGGCCAAAGCTTGAGACACAGCTCTGTATACCAGCTGATACACCATTTCGCCATCCCGAAACCGGAGTTCCATTTTAGTGGGATGAACATTAACATCTAAAAGTTTAGAATCAATAGTAAAATGCAGCATGGTAAAGGGGTAACGGTGCTGCATCATATAAGGCTTAAACGCCTCTTCAATTGCCTTGGATACAATATTGCTTCGAATATATCTTCCATTGATGAAATAATTCTCAAAGCTGCGATTGCCTCTGGAGACAACCGGCTTCCCCACAAATCCTCTCACAGAAGCTTCCTTTCCTGATTCGCCCACTTCAAGAAGATTTGCAGCAGTTTCTCTGCCGTAAATCGTATAAATGATATCCTTAAGACTATGGTTCCCGGAGGTGTGAAGCTTGGTTTGATTGTTGCTGATGAATCGTACGGATACCTCAGGATGAGACAGGGCTATCTTCTCTACCAGATCTCCAATATGGGCTCCCTCCGTCATAGGAGTTTTTAAAAATTTTTTTCTGGCAGGCGTATTGTAAAACAAATTTCTCACCAGAAAGGTCGTTCCGTCTGGTGCTCCAATCTCTTCTGTTGAGTGCTCCACGCCTCCGTTGATCTGATACCTGGTTCCTGTAAAACTGTCGCTTGTTTTGGTAATCAGTTCCACCTGAGCCACAGCCGCAATACTGGCAAGAGCTTCACCGCGAAACCCCAAAGAAGATACGGTAAATAAATCTTCCACAGATTTAATCTTGCTGGTTGAATGACGAAGAAAGGCTACGGCTACTTCCTCCTTGGGAATGCCGCATCCATTATCGGTTACCCGGATAAAAGTAGTTCCTCCATCCCGAATTTCAACTGTTACAGCTGTAGCTCTGGCGTCAATAGCATTTTCCAGAAGCTCTTTTACTACGGAGGCCGGTCTTTCAATCACCTCTCCCGCCGCAATTTGATTGATGGTGCTCTGATCTAATACTGTAATATTAGCCATAATCCACCTCCTTTATTTCTGCTGCCAACGATTCTTCAGTTTGGTCTGCAGCCGATACAATGTATTCAAGGCATCAATTGGCGTCATATTTCCCAGTTCCAGTTCTCCCAGTTCCCTGATAATATCATCATCTTTTACTGTGTCAAAAAGTGACAGCTGCTGTAAATCTACTTCATCGGGCATAGGGACGGCCTTTCTCTGGGAAGCCGGACCTGCCTGGGCAATCTCCTTTGCCCGTACAGTAATATCCGCATCTGACAGTTCTGTCAAAAGCTCCTTTGCTCTTCGGATTACCGAGTCAGGAACACCGGCCAGCTTTGCCACTTGAACGCCGTAGCTTTTATCTGCTCCGCCTTTTACAATTTTTCGAAGGAAGACAATGTCATCTCCCTGCTCCTTAACCGCAATGCAGTAATTGTTCACGCCATTAATTGTGCCTTCCAGCTCGGTCAGCTCATGGTAATGAGTGGCAAATAAGGTTTTAGCGCCCAAAAGCTTTGGATTGCTGATATGTTCCACCACTGCCCAGGCAATGCTCAATCCGTCAAAGGTACTGGTTCCTCTTCCTATCTCATCCAGAACAATCAGGGAATTTTTTGTGGCGTTGCGCAGAATATTGGCCACCTCAGTCATTTCAACCATAAAAGTACTCTGACCGGAGGCAAGATCGTCGGAAGCTCCTACCCTGGTAAAAATTCTGTCACAGATACCAATGTTCGCTTCACTGGCAGGAACAAAACTTCCGATCTGAGCCATCAGCACAATCAAAGCAGTCTGCCGCATATAAGTAGATTTTCCTGCCATATTGGGGCCGGTAATAATGGAAAGCCTGTTTTTTCCGTTGTCCAGATAGGTATCATTGGCCACAAAAAGGTCATCCCTCATCATTTTTTCTACCACAGGATGACGGCCGTTTTTAATATCAATCAGTCCTTTTTCGTTGATAGATGGCCTTACATAATTATTTCTGGAAGCAACAGAGGACAGAGATGCAAAAACATCTATTTCTGCCACAGCCCTGGCAGTTTTCTGGATGCGCAGCACCTGACTGGCGATCTCGTCTCGTACCTGACAAAACAGATCATACTCCAGAGAAAACAACTTGTCCTCCGCTCCCAAAATAATATTTTCCAACTCTTTCAGCTTATCTGTGGTAAAACGTTCTGCATTGGCAAGGGTCTGCTTTCGGATAAAATAATCTGGAACCATATCAGTAAAGGATTTTGTTACCTCAAAATAATAGCCGAATACTTTGTTAAACTTAATTTTCAGGTTTTTAATCCCCGTTTTTTCCTTTTCCTCTGTTTCCAGTTTGGCCAGCCAGTCCTTTCCTTCTGTCTTGGCACTTCGCAGCCTGTCTGTCTCTTCATCAAAGCCTTCCCGGATAATGCCTCCGTCTCTGACAGAAACAGGTGGATCTTCTACAATGGCCCGTCCGATGAGATCCGCCACATCTTCCAGCGGATCCATAGCTTCCCAGATTTCCTTCATTTCCTGAGTTTCAAATTCTCCCAGAATATTTTTAATGTGGGGAATCATATCCAAAGAGTTTTTAAAGGCGATTAAATCTCTGGGATTGGCAGTTTTATAGCTGATCCGGCCAATAAGGCGCTCCAGATCATATACAGGATTTAAGTACTCGCAGATTTCCTCACGGGAAATATAATTATTGTTAAGCTCCTCTATGGCATCCTGTCTTTTTAAAATATGGTCTTTGTGAATCAAAGGCTGCTCTACCCATGTTCTTAAAAGCCTTGCTCCCATAGCAGTCTTGGTTCTGTCCAGCACCCACAAAAGGCTTCCTCTCTTCTGCTTCTCCCTTAAAGTTTCCAAAAGCTCCAGATTTCGTCTGGTAGATGTGTCAATTACCATATATTGTCCAGTAGAATAGGGAGTGATTGTTGTCATATGAGACAAAGTGCTTTTCTGAGTTTCGTACATGTACTCCATGACCGAACCGGCCGCAATCACACCTGTATCATAATCTCCCAGGCCCAGGCCTTCCAGAGAACCTACTTTAAAATGTTCCTTGAGGATTTTCCGACAGGAGTCATCAGAAAAATAATGGCTGTCAACGGCCGATATGACAGTATGATACCGGTTTTTGATCTCCTCTACATCTACCCCTGACATATAAAAAGCATCGTTGCAGATGATTTCCGATGGGGTGAATTTGTTAATCTCATCAGACAGTTCTCTCTCTGAGCCAACTTCTGTTACAAGAAAATCCCCCGTGGTAATATCAGCTACCGCAATGCCGAAAGTATCTCCCACATAAACAATACCCATAAGGTAATTATTTTTCGTCTCATCCAGAGCCTGAGCACTGGTAATGGTTCCCGGAGTCACCACCCGTATTACTTCACGTTTTACCAGGCCTTTTGCCAGCTTCGGATCCTCCATCTGCTCCGCAATGGCCACTTTATAGCCTTTCTGCACCAGACGGTACAGATAATTGTCCACAGCATGGAAGGGGACGCCGCACATAGGCGCCCTTTCCTCCAGTCCGCACTCTTTTCCAGTCAGGGTCAGCTCCAGTTCTCTGGAAACAGTAATGGCGTCATCAAAAAACATTTCATAAAAATCTCCCAGCCTGTAAAAAAGGATACAGTCAGGATATTGTTTTTTCGTCTCTAAATAATGGGTCATCATTGGTGATAATCCAGCCACGTTTTTTCCTCTTTTCTTCTGTCTTAGGATAAGGTTCCCATATAGTAAAATCCTCTGGACTCTTCCAGATAAACAGTTACCAGGGTTCCGATGAGGGAAGGATCTCCCTTAAAATGCACAATGGTGTTGTTGCTCAGTCTTCCAGAAAGCCAGCCTTCCTCATGGGAATCAATCTCTTCTGCTAAAACCTGCTGTACCGTATGCACATCTCTGCCGCAGACTTGAGCAGAGATATTCTGAACTTCCTTTAGAAGACGATCAAACCGGTCTTTTACCACAGCCTCCGGAACCTGATTCTCCATAACAGCCGCGGGAGTTCCCGTCCTTTTAGAATAAATAAAGGTAAATGCACTGTCAAATCTCACCTGTCTTACTACATCCAGTGTATCCTCAAAGTCCTCCTCTGTTTCACCGGGAAATCCTACAATAATATCTGTAGTCAGGGAAATATCCGGTATAGCTTTTTTGATCTTATCCGCCAGAGCAAGGAACTGTTCCTTTGTATAACGGCGGTTCATTGCCTTCAGAATCCTGGTGCTTCCTGACTGGAGGGGCAGATGCAGATGGCGGCAGATCTTTTTGGAATCCTTCATTACTTGGATTAGTTCATCAGACAGATCCTTTGGATGAGAGGTCATAAAACGGATTCTTTCCAGTCCCTCTATCTCTTCCACCTGCTTTAGCAGACTTGCGAAGGAAATAGGATTTTCTAAGGTTTTTCCATATGAATTTACATTCTGTCCTAAAAGCATAATCTCAACCACACCGTCAGCTACCAGACGTTTAATTTCATTGATAATATCCTGTGGATTTCTGCTTCTTTCCCGTCCGCGGACGTAAGGCACAATACAATAGCTGCAGAAATTATTGCAGCCAAACATAATATTAACCCCGGACTTAAAGGGGTATTTTCTCTCAGACGGCAGTTCCTCTACAATCTGATCTGTTCCCTTCCAGATGTCAACTACCATAGATTGCTGGATCAGTCTGTTATACCAAAGTTCTGCCAGCTTAAATATATTATGCGTTCCAAAAATAATATCTACAAATCGGTAACTTTTCTTAATCTTGGCCACTACCTCTTCTTCCTGCATCATACAGCCGCAGAGAGCTATAGTCATATCAGGATTCTTTTTCTTCAAAGTATTGAGAACTCCGAGACGGCCGTATACTTTTAAATTAGCGTTCTCCCTTACCGTACATGTATTGTAAAGAACAAAATCAGCCTGCTCTGTGTCTGTCTCATAAAATCCACAGGCTCTGAGGACTGCATCCAATTTTTCAGAATCTCTGCTGTTCATTTGACAGCCAAAGGTCTGAATGTGAAAAGTGCCGTACCAGCCATTTTTCTCCATCATCTCCAAATTCTCTTCGCCATAGCGTTTTAATGCGGATCCTAAAGCCACATCCTGTTCAAATTTTGCTTTTAACATGGATCTGCATATTTTTATAAAATAATACTGACGAGCTGGTTCCTCCTTTGGAGCTTCCGCCTCTATCTTTACTGAATCAAATTCATAACTGCCTATTTTTATAATCATTCCTTTTCCTTTCCTGCCTTCTATGTTCATTCATAACTAGAGATTACATGTTTAAACTTGATATTGGAAAATTACGATTGTATAATTATATACCATCCAATGGCTAAAAGCAAACAAAAAATCGTCATTGGTGCTATAATGATAAGGATACATAAATCATTTACCAATCAATAGGAGGTATTGACCATGAAAGTATTAATGATCAACGGAAGCCCAAAGTCTAAGGGAAATACAGCTATTGCCCTTCGTGAAATGGAATCAGTTTTTGCTCAGGAAGGAATTGAAACCGAACTTCTCCATGTTGGCAATAAGGAGATACGCGGCTGTATCGGCTGCGGTCAGTGTTTTGCAAAGGGGAAATGCGTGTTTGACGACCTGGTAAATGAAACCGCTCCAAAGTTTGAGGCCTGTGACGGCCTGGTTGTGGGAAGCCCGGTGTACTACGCCTCTGCCAACGCTACCCTGATTGCCTTCCTTACCCGTCTGTTTTACAGCACCCACTTTGGCAAAACCATGAAGGTAGGTGCTGCCGTGGTGGCTGCCAGAAGAGGCGGATTGTCACCCACCTTTGACGAGCTGAACAAGTTCTTTACCATCAGCGGTATGCCCGTGGCCTCCAGCCAGTACTGGAACAGTATTCACGGAAGGGAGCCTGGAGAAGCCTCTCAGGATAAAGAAGGCCTTCAGACCATGAGAACTCTTGCAAAGAATATGTCATTTCTCATGAAGAGCATTGCTCTTGGAAAAGAAACGTACGGCTTGCCGGAAAAAGAACCATTTGAGAGAACAAATTTCATTCGATAATCATCTGTTGCAGAAAAGAACGATGAACGATTATTTTATCGCTACATAGCTTGCGGATGGAAAAGGGGCTGTCCTGAAAACGTAATTCAGCGATAACCTATAAACAAGCATTCTAAATAAGCTCGCCTTTTGGCGGGCTTATTTCCTTCTCTTAATTATACAGTTAAAGAGATTCATTTCGGCTGAATAAT
>DXFU01000008.1 GCA_019114305.1 Candidatus Hungatella pullicola
CGTTGTGCCAATTTTAAGTCGTCATTGAGCCGATTTCGTGCCAATACAACTTTCTACAACTTTTCTACAACTTTTGCCCCGAATCAGACGGAGCAGGAGGACATCCTATGGAATCCAAAAAGTTAGAAAAACCTCGTAAAAATGGCGCTTTTTCAACACGTCAGGCCGTGACGAAACCGGATGAAGAGACCGGCGGGGTGTTCCCCACAATGAAGAGTCTTGATAAATAAATGAAATATACAGCAATGGGGTTCGGTTTGAAAGTTTCTTGTTCCGTATTTTATTGAAATTAAACTGGATTGCCTTTGAGCCGATTCATAAACAATTGTACAGAAAGACTTTAAAAGTATGGTCAGCTGAGCAATGCTTTTAAAGGATAAATAGTGGGAGTCTCTGCTCCGTAGGTGAGAATCATCTATGGAGCAGAGACTTTCTTTATTATGCTGGCAATGGATATCTTTTCTGTCTGCAGGGAGTTGTATATGGAAAAATACGATGAACAAAGTTGGAAAGAATCCAATGAAGAAAGCAGGTATGTTTTTTTGACCACAGGAAATACTATTAGTGAGAAAAAAATGTCAGAAAAATAAAGAAAATACGGAAGAAATAAAGACAATATTACTTGACAGAACAGAAGGCAAAACAGTATAATTTAATAGTTAGCAAAAGCTAACTAAAAACAAATAAGGAGGATTTTATATGTCATTGATCAACAAAGAGATCGCTGATTTTACGGTTCAATCTTATCACCAGGGAGTCTTCAAGACAGTTTCCAAAGCTGATATTTTGGGAAAATGGAGTGTGTTCTTTTTCTATCCCGCAGATTTTACCTTTGTTTGTCCCACAGAGCTGGAGGATCTTGCCAATAAATACGACGAGTTTCAGGCCGCAGGGTGTGAGGTTTACTCTGTCTCCTGTGATACTCATTTTGTTCACAAGGCATGGCATGATGCCTCTGACAGAATCAAGAAAATCATCTATCCTATGCTGGCGGATCCAACCCAAGTTCTGTCCAAAGATTTTGAAGTATATATTGAATCCGAAGGCATAGCAGAGCGCGGAACTTTTATTGTGAATCCGGAAGGAAAGGTTGTGGCTTATGAAATAAATGCAGGCAATGTAGGACGTAATGCAGATGAATTATTCCGCAAACTGCAGGCCTGCCAATTTGTGCATGACCATGGCGATGAGGTCTGTCCGGCAAAATGGCAGCCTGGTGCAGAGACTTTAAAGCCCAGTCTGGATCTGGTAGGACGGCTGTAAGATGGCGGCGGCAGATAATCTCTACGATGTGGTAGTTGTGGGAGGCGGTCCGGCCGGACTGACGGCCGCCCTGTACCTGGCCCGCGCCCGTTACCGGGTTGTAGTAGTAGAAAAGGAACAGTTTGGAGGTCAGATTACCATAACCCATGAGGTGGTGAATTATCCTGGTGTAGAGCGAACCAATGGAACTGCCCTGACAGAGACTATGCGTAAGCAGGCCCAAAGCTTTGGAGCAGAGTTTCTTTTGGCGGAAGTAACTGGCCTGTTTATGGAAGGAGATATAAAAACAGTTCATACCAGCCGGGGTGATCTCCAGTGTTTTGGCGTGCTCCTGGCTACTGGAGCCCATCCCAGAAAGGTGGGATTTAAAGGGGAAGAAGAATTCAGAGGCCGCGGTGTTGCCTACTGCGCAACCTGTGATGGCGAATTTTTTACAGGGAAAGACGTTTTTGTAGTAGGCGGCGGATTTGCTGCTGCGGAAGAAAGCGTGTTTTTGACAAAGTATGCCCGCCATGTGACCATTCTCATTCGTGAAGAGGGGTTTACCTGTGCTCCCGCTGTGGCAAAAGCAGCACTGGATCATGATAAAATTACAGTGCTTACACATGTGGAAATGGAAGAGGTTACTGGCGACGACGGGCTGTGCTGCCTGCGTTACCGCAATACAGAAACGGGAAAGATCACAGAATACCATGCACCGGATGGCGAAACGTTAGGAGTCTTTGTTTTTGCCGGATATGAGCCTGAAACAAAACTGGCAGAAGGGCTGGCCCACTGCAATGAGCAGGGATATCTTTTAACAGACCGGTCCCAGAAAACCACATGTGATGGATTGTATGGGGCAGGCGACGTGTGCGTGAAACCATTGAGACAGGTGGTAACAGCTGTGGGAGATGGAGCTCTTGCCGCAACGGAACTGGAACGGTACGCAGCAGCCATGCAGAAAAAGACAAACCTTCATCCAAATCTGCCTGAGCCAGTTTTGCAGAAATCTGAAAAGCAGGGGGGAAAGGCCGAAACGGGATTCTTCTCCAAAGAGATTCTGATGCAATTGGAGACAGTATTCGGAAAGATGAGTTCCCCGCTGCGTCTGAAGCTGTATCTGGATGATACCCCCATTTCCGGTGAACTGAGACAGTATATGGAAGAGTTATGCGCTTTGACTGATAAAATTTCGTTGGAAATAGGAGATGGACGGACAGAAGATCTTCCCTGCGTGCAGATATGCCGGGCAGACGGCAGCTGGACAGGACTGGCTTTTCACGGAGTTCCGGGAGGCCACGAATTTACTTCCTTTGTTCTAGGACTTTATAATGCAGCAGGACCGGGGCAGGTTCTGGAGGAAGAGTTGCTTAAAGCAGCGCAGACTGTTGCAGGTCAGATTCATATGAAAGTCCTGGTCTCCCTTTCCTGTACTATGTGTCCGGAACTGGTAACAGCCGCTCAGAGAATTGCGGTGGAAAATCCTGGAATAACGGCTCAAGTGTATGACCTGAATCACTATCCGGATTTGAGAGACAAGTATAAGGTAATGAGTGTTCCCTGTCTGGTTATAAATGACGGAGAAACGGTTTCTTTCGGAAAGAAGAATGTTCAGCAGATTTTGGAATTGCTGAAATAAAAGGATAAAATGGTTGCTGCAGCGGACAAAGACCATGGGCGAGTCAGCCTGTGGTCTTTTTTCTTTTCTCCTCTTGACATTAAATCTTACGTGTGTAATACTTATAAAAACTTTGATATTACAAATGTAAGAAAAAGGACTGGAAAAAATGTTTGATTCTATAAAAAAAGATTTGGCAGACTCCTTTAGGAGTTTTATAAAAGGGAAAAACAGCAGGGTGATGGTACTGGGAGTTTTTTTGTTTTCCCTGTTTGCCATTCTTGTGGCAAGATTGTACCATCTTCAGATTATGGAAGGGGAGGATTATCAGAACGAGTATATTCTTATGTCTCAGAGGCAGCAGAGAATTCCAGCCACCAGGGGGCGGATTTTTGACAGAAACGGAGAACTGCTGGCAGAGGACAGACTTTCCTATAATCTTATTTTGGAGGATCTTTATAATTATCCTACAAAAACAGAGCGGCAGGGAAGCTTAAATGGAATTGCATTTCGGCTGATTCAGATTGTGGGGGATTCTTCCCGGCTTAACAGGGTGATTCCCATTGAGACTAATAAGGAGGGAGGATATCAGTTCACGGAGGAAGGCTTTCAGAGAAATCGGTTTAAAGCGGATCTTTTTGGAAGACTTTCTACAGACGATCTGACCGAAGAGGAAAGGGAGATGACAGCTGATGACATTGTCCAGTATATGTGTTCTCAGGATATGTTTATGGTGGGAGGGGACAACCGCAGCTTCTATAGAACAGATGAGCTGGAAGCCTTTGGACTTCCTGAGAATTTATCCGGGGAAGAGCTTCTGCAGATTCTTAATATCCGCTATGGACTTTATCTGAATTCTTATCAGAGGTACCTGCCTTTTGTGGTGGCTGAGGATATTTCCCAGGAGGCAGTAGCGGCTGTTCTGGAACATAGGGATCAGCTGACAGGGGCGGATGTTCAGGAGAGCAGCATAAGGGTTTACTATGGGGGAGAGTCCCTGTCAGCTGTTTTAGGATATACCGGGCTGATTTCCTCAGAAGAGCTGAAAAATCAGAAGGAAGATTCCGAATACACGGCCCAGTCCGTAATAGGAAAAAGCGGTATAGAAAAAGCCATGGAAAGCCAGCTTAAAGGGAAGGATGGAGCAAAACAGGTATATATTGACGCAGTGGGAAGAAGACGGTCAAAATCAGAGATTATTTCTCAGGCAGAAGCGGGAAATGACGTGTATCTGACGATTGACAGGGATTTGCAGGAGGCGGTTTACCAGATGCTGGAACAGCAGATTGCCGGAATCCTTCTGGCAAATATGGTAAATGAATGGAGGGAGAATATGGAAACTCCTACGGAGGCCTCTCAGATCAGAATTCCAGTAGATGATGTTTATGCGGCCTTTTTTACCAACCATGTTCTTGATATTGACGAGTTTCAAAAGGAGGATGCTTCTCAGGCGGAGCGCCAGGTATGGGAACTTTTTAAGAGGAACAAAGAGACGGTGCTTGTGCGGCTGAAAGCGGGATTTGATGTAAAGCGGAAAGGATCAGATCCCGATGATGATTTGTGGATCTATCTTGACTATATTGTGGACAAATTGAGACAGCAGGAGATTCTTCAGGGAGAAGGAGAAAGCTTTAGCCAGTATGACGGCAGTCTGAGAGAATATCTTTCCCAGGCGGCAGTCACGGGAAGAATCCACACAGAAAGTCTTGAAATTCAGGAAAAATATACAGATATGGCTCAGCTGGAGGCCATTCTGGAAAGTCAGATTCTGGACGGCCTGAGGGAAGATGATGATTTTGATCTTCTGGTTTATGAAAGAATGGTAAGAGAGGGTATTTTATCTCCGGCTGTAATATTCAGACTGTTGTACGATCAGGGAATTCTGCAAGAGGGAGATGAGGATTATGACACCTTTCTGGCAGGCAGGATGAGCGAATGGGAATTTATCAGAAAAAAAATAAGAAATCTGGAAATTACCCCTGCCCAGCTGGCTCTGGAACCCTGCTCAGGAGCCGCCGTTGTGACGGATCCGGAAAATGGGCAGGTTTTGGCTTGTGTCAGCTACCCGGGATATGACAATAACCGTCTGGCCAATGAGATTGACAGTCAGTATTACCAGAAACTGCTTCATGACCGTTCTCTGCCGCTGTTTAACCGGGCAGTCAGTCAGCTGACTGCTCCAGGCTCTACCTTTAAGCCGGTTACCGTAGCGGCTGGTCTTACAGAGGGAGTCATTTTGCCGGATACGGCAATTTTGTGTGATGGGGTATTTGACAAGGTATCACCGTCTCTTCGCTGCTGGAACCGGGCAGGACACGGAATCATTCCTTCCGCTGCGTCAGCTCTTAGGCATTCCTGCAATGATTATCTGTGTGATATTGTTTATCAGGCAGGGAGCCGTGAGACAGGAACTTTTTCTGAGGAGGAAGGGCTGAATCTGTTAAGGCAGTATGCCAGTATGTTTGATTTGGACAAGTCAACAGGAATTGAGATCGGGGAAGCATCTCCTCACGTGACAGACCAGTATGCCATTCCATCGGCTATTGGGCAGGGAACTCATAATTATACAGCCACACAGATTGCCAGGTACACGGGCACACTGGCCAACCGCGGTACCAGCTATCAGTTATCTTTGGTAAGTCATGTCACAGACTGGGAGGGAAATATGATTGAGAGGAAGGAGCCTGAGGTAGAGAGCAGAATGGATCTGCCGGAAATGGTTTGGGACAATATTGAGGAGGGAATGGGAGAACTGGCCGCTACCAACCAGACCTTAAAGACACTGAAAATTTCAGTGGCCGGAAAGACTGGTACGGCAGAAGAGTCTAAAACTCACCCCAACCATGGCTGGTTCATTGGCTTTGCCCCCAGGGAAAATCCTCAGATTGCTCTGACGGTAAGAATTGCCAATGGATACAGCTCTGGAAATGTAGTGGGAGTAGGCAGAGACATATTTAACTACTATTTTGGACTGGAGCCTAAAGAGTCTATCCTTACAGGCCAGGCCTCCCAGGTGTCCAATAATGTACGCACCGATTAAGGACGCAGCCGTCAGGGAACCAGAATTTTCTTAAGAATGGCCTCTGTAATTCTGACGGCGGCTGTTCCGGAAGCAAAATCTTTTCCCTGAATATTGGCAGTAAATACATAGGTGTTGTCAGCAGTTACGGCAAATCCCACAAACCAGCCGTTTTGCTCTCTGTTGTCAATGATTCCAGTTCCTGTTTTTCCATAAAGAGAATAGGTGTCAGTTTCATACAGAAAAAGGGCATCTTTCACCGCCTTCATGGACTGAGGATGGAAGGGAAGGGTTTCGTTACAGAGGCGGATCAGAAGTTCGGTTTGTTCCAGCGGAGAAATTTTCAGGGAGGATTCCAGCCAGTATTTTCCCTGACCGCCGGAAAGATTCTCATTGCCATAATTGATAGCAGACAGGATTTTTTGAAGAGACAGAATTCCTGTACGGTTGTCCAGTTCACGAAAATACCAGTTCACCGAATTTTTCAGGGCAGAGGAAAGATCCTGATCCCGATTCCAGGATTCGAAGGGCTGGGGTGTACCATCCCAGGACAGATGAGAACCTTCAGGCGTAATAATTCCCTGATCCAAAGCAGCCAGTCCGCTGTAGATTTTATAGGTGGAATCAGGGGAAACACGCCGGACTGCCATGTTTTGGTTATAAATATAAAGCTGATCCTTATTTTTGTCATATAAAACAAAGCTTCCCTCATAACCCTGAAAGAATGAGGAAAAATCAGCCTCCGTAAACTCCAATTGAGAAGCATCGTACTGGGTATCATTCCATGCTCCTGCGGTCATGGCAGGAGATAGAAGAAGAATGAGAAGACTGGATATTAAAAGTACAATCACACTGCGTTTCCTGACTTTGGCGGAATCCTTTTGAAAGTCTTTGATGTGAAGAAGACGTCCTTTCAATTCCTTTGCGGTTCCGCTCATGGCAGAGACTGCTGTATAGGGAAGCCTGGAGGCTTTTGCGGTAAACCGAAGGAGAGCGGTTCCATAGGAAAGCCGTTCTTCTCTGGAAAGGAGAGAGAGGACCCGGCTGTCACAGGCAGTTTCGCAGTCACGTCTCATCTGTTTTAAGGCAAGCCACACCAAGGGATGGTGCCAGTAAACAATCTGAGCCAGACAGGCCAGGAAATTGATTAGGGTGTCCCTGTTTTTTAAGTGGGCCAGTTCATGGAGAAGGATGCAGCGCAGCTCTTCCCGGGGAAGGTCACTTACCGCATGAAGAGGAAGGAGAATTGCAGGCCGAAAGAAGCCGCAGGAAGCCGGCGTTGTCAGGCAGGGAGTAGTTCTAATGGAAATCTGCTTTCTTATTTTTAGTTCTTTCTCACATTCTTTGTAGAGAAGAAGAATCGATTGGTTTTCCAGAGGCATGGAAGTCTTTTTTATTCTGGATATTTTTTTGTAAGATGCAAAGGTGACCGCCCCCATAACAGCCGCTCCCGCTGCCCAGAGCAAGAAAAGCGCAGAAAAAAAGGAAGAAAGGCAGCTGCCGGACACGGAAACAGAAAAATCCTGGATTCCGGTCAAAGAGGAAGAAAGGGGAAAGAGATCAGAATGGGAAAATCCTGTCTCAACCTTTGCTCTGGCGGAGTCTGCAGTAAAATTTAAAAGAGCGTACCAGCTTCCTTTGTCCCATAGGCAGGCGGGCAGAAAGGGGACTGCCAGGGAAATGAGAAAAGGCATCCAAAGCAGATAGTGAACCTGGGAAGACAGTGTTTTTTCCAGGAGTTTTTTAATGCCGGAAATAATAAGAAACAGAAGAGTGAGGATGACAAAACTGGAGAAAAATCTGCCGGCAAACAGATCAGCCATGGGAATCCTCCTTTTCTCCCTGTTGGGATAAAATATCCTTTAACTGGTTTAAATCTTCTTGAGAAATTTGGTTGTCTCTGATAAAATGGGTAAGGAGAGAGGAAAAGCTCCCATTGTAAAAACGGTTAAGAAAATGGGCGTTTTCCTGCTTTAGATAGTCTTCCTCCTGTACAAGGGGAGAGTAGACAAAGACGCGTCCCTCCTTGGTGTAGGTGACCGCCCCTTTTTGTGTCAATCTTTTTAAAAGAGTCTGAATGGTTTTCGGATTCCAGTCTGTGGTCTGTACCAGCTGTTTTGTCACCTCATTGGTGTTGATAGGCGCTTCCTTCCATATGACTTTCATAATTTCATATTCTGCTTCTGAAATCTGCGGCAGATGTTTCATGGTATCCTCCAAATCTTACAAATGTAGTAATAAAAATTATATCATCTGGGAAGAGATTGTCAACGGAGCCTAATATCTTTTTTAAACGAATCCAGGCAAAGAGGAATAATGCTTTCCATAGGCCTGAGATCCTCATCGTACATGACATAGTTGTCCAGGTATCCGTTGTTTTCAATCTGATTTTTCTTTATCATGTCATTGTAGAAAAACCAGCCAAGGAGAACGACTTTGTTGGTTTGCGGATAAAGACGGGCTGAAATATACAAGTGTTTGGGAGATCTGCGCGCCTGTTCTACCATCTCCAGGGTGCGGGTATGATAGCTTTTTGTCCTTGTCTTTACGTCTACCAGCAGCGCTTTTTCCTCATTTACCAGGAGAAAATCGTATTCATCACGCCGGTCGAAGGGACTGTTGTCCTCAATAAAATGAATATTATTATCCTGAAACATCATTTTCACCGCTTTTTCTCCTAATTTTCCCTGAAGCATTTTCTGTTTTTTACTTTCCAGACCGCCGGGATGGAAATCGTGACGGTTGGAAGTATAGGCTTTGGAAGATTCCGCATAGTCTGCCGCTTCTCTGCAGAGGGCTGGGGGGATAAGATAAGCTGAGTGAAGTATCATGCTAAAGTCTCCTTTCTGGCCGTTTAGGCGGTGGACAGATGAAAAAATTCATGTAAAAAATCTATATATTATTTTACCATGACAGGAGAGGAAAGTCATTGAATTCCGATGTATTTTTATGCGTTGGATTTGACTTTACAAAATCTGTATTATATGATGAATGAAAAAATATGGGAGGAAAATCTATGGAATTACAGGAAGCGTTAGAAACAAGACGAAGCGTAAGACAGTACTGCGGCGGGGAAATTTCTGATGAGAGTTTAAAAGAAATGATCCGTGCGGCAGAGTATGCCCCATCTTGGAAGAATTCTCAGGTTACCCGGTATTATGTAGTGCGAAATGAGGAAAATCTTAAGAAGGTAAAGGATACACTTCCGGAGTTTAACCGAAAAAACTGTGAGAAGGCACCGGTGCTCATTGTTTCCACAATTATACTCAACCGATCCGGATTTGAGAGGGATGGGAATCCTTCCAATGAGCTGGGAAACGGCTGGGGGTGTTATGACTGCGGTATGAGCTCCATGAATCTCCTTTTAAAGGCCAGGGAGCTGGGAATTTCTACGCTGGTTATGGGAATACGGGATGAAGCTGCGATTCGCCGTATTCTCCCTATACCGGATGCAGAGGCGGTAATTGCCGTGATTGCCGCAGGTTTCAGTGACGCAGAACCGGAGATGCCAAAACGCAAACCTGTTGAGGAAATCGCTACATTCTGTTAGCATGGCTGGAAAGCACAGCTAAAGTATAAGCTGTTTTTACGAAAAATGCTGGCAGAAAGTTTTAAAACAGACAGGGACAAAAAGAGAAGGAATAAGGGGGATGAAACAGAACACAAAGGAAGACAGGCAGAAAGGAAAGGAGAAAAAAATTTGGCAGTAAATTTACTGATTACCGCAGTTGTTATTTTAATATGTGTTTTTTTGAATAAATTATCCGGCCGTCTTGGAATACCGGCTTTGCTGGCTTTTATTCTGGCTGGAATGTTTTTTGGAACAGACGGAGTTGTAAAAATTCCTTTTGATAATTACGTAATGGCAGAGCAGATCTGTTCTATTGCTCTTATTTTTATTATGTTTTACGGAGGATTCGGTACCAAATGGGAGGCGGCAAAGCCTGTGGCTGTAAAAGCAGGACTGCTTTCCACTTTGGGAGTTCTTTTTACCGCTGGCCTCACTGGACTCTTCTGCCATTATGTTATGAAGATTGGTTTTTTGGAAAGTTTCCTGATCGGCGCCGTGGTGGGATCAACGGATGCGGCTTCTGTGTTTTCTATTCTTCGTTCCAAGCGTCTTAGTTTGAAATATGGAACGGATTCTCTTTTGGAGGTGGAGAGCGGAAGCAATGACCCCTGTGCCTATATGCTGACAGCTATTATTTTAAGGTTGATGGAAGGCGGCATAGGAGCGGGGGAGATGGTTTACATGGTTTTCGCTCAGGTAGTTTACGGCGTGGTAATTGGTACGGTGATTGCTCTTGTTGCTGCCCGCGTGCTTGAAAGAGTCCAGTTTCCCACAGAAGGGTTTGATATGGTCTTTGTGGCTGCTGTTGCCCTTCTGGCTTACGCTCTTCCTTCGGCAATCGGAGGAAATGGTTATCTCAGCGTTTATCTGGCCGGAATTATTCTTGGAAATACAGAGATACCCAACAAAAAAGGGCTGGTTAACTTTTTTGATGGAATTACAGGTCTGATGCAGATGCTTTTATTCTTCCTCCTGGGCCTTCTTTCCTTTCCATCTCAGTTCCCTCACCTTATTATTCCGGCTCTTGCCATTGCTCTATTCCTTACCTTTGTGGCCAGGCCTCTTGCCGTGGCGGTGCTTCTTACTCCCTTTGGATGCGGTTTAAAGCAGCAGCTGTTTATTTCATGGACCGGACTGAGAGGAGCAGCAGCCATTGTATTTGCCGTAATGACGGTAAACAGCCCTGCTATGACGGAAAATGATATTTTCCACATTGTATTTCTCATTGTTTTGTTTTCTATTTTGGTTCAAGGTTCGCTTATTCCCAAGGCCGCCCGTATGCTAGATATGATCAACGCAGACGGGGACGTTATGAAAACCTTTACGGATTACAGTGATGAAAGTAAAATTCACTTTATACAGTCCGTAGTGGGAGAAAATCATCCGTGGAAGGATAAGACAGTACGGGAGATTAATCTTCCTCCGGATACTCTTTTGGCCCTTATTCTCCGGGAAAACGCAAAGCTGGCTCCCAGCGGAAATACCAAGCTCCGCCTGGGAGATGTGCTGATTTTATGCGCAATGGAGCCAGATCAGATATCCGGCATCAGTCTGGTAGAAAAGCAGGTAAAGCAGGGCGGAAAGCTGGATGGACGGACCATTGCTCAGGTATCAAAAGATCCCAATACCTTGGTTATTCTTGTACGGAGAGGCCAGGAGAATCTTATTCCAAGAGGCAATACTCTTTTAAAGGGAGGAGATGTGCTGGTTATTAATCAGTCAAAGCAGACAAAATAGCAAAAGCAGTCAGAAGGTATTGCGCAGAACAAGGATGCTGTGAGATAAAAGACGTATCCGGACCTAATAAAAATAGTAGACAAAAAAGAAGAACCGGGTATACTTAAACAGGAAGATAAAAATGACTTAAGGTATAACCCTATAATTACAGAAACAGCTGCGCAGTACAGGAGAGTGATAAGGCATGATATCAAAAGATAAGTTTCTCAAAAAGTATAATATGCAGGAAAAAGATTTCCTGGAGGCGGGATTAAGCTGGAACGAGCTGGAACAAATTTACCATGCCTATGTGTCAAAGGAAGACAAAATGCGGGAGATAGGAAAGGACTTTGTAGATGCCTATCTCTATGATATTGAAAAAGCGGGAATTCATTCTTACCGCTACCGGACAAAGGATCCCGGACACCTTCTGGAGAAAATTATCCGAAAAAAGGCCCAGTATCCGGAACGATTTCAGGGAATTGACGCTTCAAACTATTATAAATATATTACAGATTTAATCGGAATTCGGGTGTTTTTTTTATACCGGGAAGATTGGGTTCATTTTCACAGCTATATTACGGCGGTGTTTGAAAACAATCCCTGCCTTTATGTAGAAGACAGGCTCAGGGATTTTGATCCGGATGAGACCCATTATTATATTGCGGAACGGCCGAAGGTTTATCGGAGAAACGGGGATACAAGGATTTATGATGATAATCTGATAGAAATCCGTTCAGACGGAATTTACCGTTCCCTTCATTATATTATTAAATATCAGGGATATTATGTGGAGATTCAGGGGCGAACTTTGTTTGAGGAAGGCTGGAGCGAGGTAGATCACGATATTGTCTATCCCTATTACCAGGATGATGAAATGCTCAAGGACTTTTCCACGTTGTTAAACCGTCTGTCCGGTATGGCTGATGAAATGAGTTCTTATTTCAGAAGAATGAAGCAGACCAAGGAAAAAGAGAAAGAAAATTTAGAAAATAATAAGAATTTATTACTGTAAAATATTATGGCTCCTCCCTATAATGTATATAAAAAACATAGGGAGGAGTTTTTTATATGAACGAGAATTTCAGCCAGACATCAGAGCAGGAAGCCCAGCCCATGTCCGACCAGGAATTTGAAAAGGAGTTGAAGGATCTGCTGGAGGAAGACAATTCAGGGAAGAAAAAGAAACGGAAAAAGGGCGGTTTTAGGCGGTGGAGCAGAAAACGGAAGATTATTACGGCTGCAGTCGTAGCGGCTGCGGGCTTTTTTGTTATATCAAATATTACAGGAGGCGGCAGTACCGGTCCTGTAGTGGTAAATACGGCTCCTTTGGAGAAAGGGGATGTGGTAGAAGAACTGTCTGTCAGCGGACCCATTGAGGGAACAGACAGTGTGGAGGTAGTGTCAAATCTCCACGCCGAAATTCTTACCATATCTGTGAAAGAAGGCGATCGGGTGGAAGCTGGTCAGATACTGGCTACTCTGGATGACACAGACGCGAAAAAAGAAGTAGACATTGCCCAAAATGCCTATGATCTGGCAGTCAGTACATATAACCGAATGCAGACGGAGGCAGAAAACGGATATGCCAAGGCTGTTCAGGATTACCAGGCGGCCCAGGCCAATTACGACAGAACCAACATCCTTTACCAGGGGGGGAGCGCTTCCCAGCTGGAGCTGGAGACCGCGTCCAACCAGTTAAACGATGCTTTAAGGCAGATGAACTCTTATACAGTAAAGGATGGAAGAGCAGTGGCGGATGAGTCCTACTCCCTGCAGATTGAGAACGCTGCTTTTGAGTTAGAGCAGAAAAAAGAGGCATTGGCGGACACCCAGGTAACAAGCCCTATAGGAGGAACCGTTACCAGAGTGAATTGTAAGGTAGGCCGTTTTGCTGACAAGACAGAAGATGATAAGCCCATGTTTATTATAGAGAATCTGGACACACTGCAGATGAGGCTCAGTGTAAGCGAGTATTCCATTAGAAAGGTTCAGCTGGGACAACCGGTGGAAATCAGCGCGGATATCTTAAATGGAGGTACAGTACAGGGAGAGGTAACTGCTATTTCTCCTACCGGTGAAGAAAAGGGCGGCGGCTCTACTGAACGGGTTGTACCTACTACAGTGAGAATTTTGGATGGGAATTCAGGGCTGATTGCAGGCATTACTGCCAGAGCCAGAATTCAGCTTCAGAAATCAGAAAACACTTGGAAAGTGCCGGTGTCTGCCCTGATTCAGCAGTCAGATGGAAGCACTGTCATCGCTTCTGTAGAGAACAATGTCATACATCTGATTCCTGTGGATACTGGTGTGGAGAGCGATATTGAGGTGGAGATTATTCCAAAAGAAGAGGGAACTCTCACAGAGGGGATGCAGATTGTAGAAACTCCTATGGGACAGGTAACCGAGGGAATGGCAGTGGCTGCTGTTCCTGCGGCTTAGCAAGGAGGGAAACTATGTGGAAAAAATTAAAGAAGACGCCCTCCTATTTAACCGAAAATGTAAGGGAAGATCTGATTCGGCTGGTAGATCTGGTGAAAATTTATGATACAGGTTCTATTAAGGTTATGGGACTTCAGCGGATCAACCTGACCATACGGAGAGGGGAATTTGTGGCTATTATGGGCCAGTCTGGTTCTGGAAAATCGACTCTCATGAATATCCTTGGCTGCCTGGATCGTCCTACTATGGGACATTATTATCTGGATGGCATTGACACTGCCGCTTTGGAATCCAATGAGCTGTCAGCAGTACGGAATAAAAAGATCGGATTTGTTTTTCAGTCCTTTAACCTCATATCCAGAACTTCAGCTCTGAAAAATGTTGAGCTTCCCATGACCTATGCTCATAAATCAAAAAGGGAAAGGGAAAAAAGAGCCATGGAGCTTTTAAAACGAGTGGGGCTGGGAAGCAGGTATGAACATATGCCCAACGAATTGTCCGGCGGACAGAGGCAGAGAGTGGCGATTGCCAGGGCTTTGGCCAATGAACCGCCTTTGATTCTTGCCGATGAGCCTACGGGAAATCTGGACACAGCATCCTCTGTGGAGATTATGGAGCTTTTTTCCCAGCTTCACAGAGATGGAGCTACGGTGGTTGTAGTAACCCATGAGGAAGATATTGCCGCATTTACAGAGAGAATTATCCGTTTCCGGGATGGCCGGATTGTCAGCGATAAGAAGAATCAGCCAAGGAATCTTACCGCTCAGGAAGCGGCCAAAATGCAGAGAGAGGGGATTACATGCTGATTGAAAATATGAGTATGGCGCTTCATGCCATTAAGGTCAATAAAATGCGTTCCTTTCTTACAATGCTGGGAATTATCATAGGAATTGGCTCTGTGATTGCCATTGTATCGGTAGGAGACAGTATCAGGGCTTTGTATGCCGGACTTTATGCAGATGTGGGGATCAACAGAGGAATTGTTATGGTATCCTGGAATGTGGAGGATTTCAGAAGCACGGATTATTTTACTTTAGATGAACTGGAACGGACCAAAGAGGTGTTTCAGGATAAAATACAGTACATGGATTCTGACGCTTATGCAGATGCAGATGCGGTGAATGGGCGAAATAAGGTAAAATTTTCGTTTCAGGGAATTGACTATAATTATCCTGACGTACAAAAGATTGACCTTATATATGGAAGAAATCTCAACGAGGCAGATGTGAAGGGAAGTCGGAGAAATGTAGTTCTGGAAAAGAGTGGAGCCAAGGCCTTGTTTGGCACGGCGGACTGTGCCGGAAGAACCTTTCTTATGACCATTAATAAAAATACGGAGGAGTACACGGTTGTGGGCGTATACCAGAAACAGCAGACTCCTTTAGAGGCTATGATGATGGGAACTTCCCAGACGGAGGCAGGCTTTATTCCCTATACCATATTAACAGGAAAAGGCTCTGCCTTCCAGGACCTGAATTTCTTTGTGTGGGATGGGGTGAATATTCAGGACTTTCTTCCGGAAATAACCCGCTATGTAGCAAAAATGAAAAACCGCCCCGCATCTGAAATTATGACCCAGACTGTAGTAGAGCAGATGGGAAGCGTGGATACGGTATTGGGCGGGATGTCAGTGGCTGTGGGAGGAATTGCAGCAATCTCTCTTTTGGTAGGAGGCATCGGAATTATGAACATTATGCTGGTGTCTGTGACGGAGAGAACCAGGGAAATTGGAATTCGAAAAGCTTTGGGAGCAAGAACCAGAGACATTATGATCCAGTTCCTTACAGAATCTGCCCTTATTGCCGCTGTGGGAGGAATAATTGGAATCCTGCTGGGGGGCGGAATCGTAGTCTTAGGAGGAAGCCTGATAGGTATGGAAACGGTGGTAAAGCCTTCAGTGGTTGTTCTTGCCGTAGGGTTTTCCGCTGTGGTAGGCCTGTTCTTTGGCATTTATCCTGCTTCAAAGGCGGCTGGAAAAGACCCGATTGAGGCGCTCAGGTATGAGTAAAGGAGGAAGGAAAGGTGCTGTTTGAAAATATGACCATGGCCTTTCATGCTATAAGGGCCAATAAAATGCGTTCTTTCCTGACAATGCTGGGAATTATTATCGGTATCGGCTCTGTTATAGCAATTGTGTCTATAGGAGATACTATGAGAACTTTGGTATCTGATGTATATAAAACAGTAGGGGTAACCAGGGCCAATCTTTATGTATGGCCGCAGGATGGAAGCGATATGAGAACCAGCGATTACTTTACCCTGGATGAGATGGAAAGAATTAAGGAAGTGTTCCCGGAAGAGATTGCCTACGCGGACAGCAGTGCCTATGTAAGCGCTGATGTGCAGAACGGAAGAAGAAAGGTAAAATTTTCTTTTCAGGGAATTGATTTTAATTATCCCTCTGTCCAGACCGTTAACATTCTGTATGGAAGGAATTTAACCGAGGCGGATATCAGAGGCAGAAAGAAAAATGTGGTTCTGGAAGAAGATGGAGCCAAGGCTTTGTTCGGAGTGGAAAACGCGGTGGGCAAAACCTTTCGTATGACGGTTTACGGACAGACAGATGAATACAATGTAGTAGGAGTATATCGGCCGGAGAGAAGCGCTTTGGAAAAGCTGGTTATGGGAATGTCCCAGTCCCAGACTCAATATGGACTGATTCCCTATACCATTTTAACCTGGCCCAATGATATTTTTTATCAGGTAAGTATCTATGCGAAAGATTCCCAAAGTATGGAGACGCTTAAAAACAGCCTTCCCCAGTATGTGGCAAAAACAAAGCAGAGAAATCCGGAGGATGTAATTCTTTACTCTGCTTCAGACGAGATGAGTCAGATGGATGCTATGATGAGCGGCCTGTCAGGGGCTGTGGGCGGAATTGCGGCCATTTCTCTTCTTGTAGGAGGAATTGGTATTATGAATATCATGCTGGTATCTGTGACTGAGAGAACAAGGGAAATAGGAATCAGAAAGGCTCTGGGAGCCAGAACAAGAGATGTGATGATTCAGTTCCTTACAGAATCTGCTATTTTGTCTGCTTTTGGAGGAATTCTTGGAGTGGCTATGGGAAGCGGAATCGTGTTTTTGGGCGGCAGCCTGGCAGGCCTTTCCGTTGTAGTCAGACCTTCGGTTGTAGTTCTTGCCGTAGGATTTTCAGCTATGGTAGGATTGTTTTTTGGAATCTATCCCGCTTCGAAAGCGGCAAAGGCAGATCCCATAGAAGCCCTTCGCTATGAGTAAGTTTGGTAAAAACAAATTAAAAAAGTTATAAAAAGCCCTGGAAAGACCTGTCTGTCTGGTCTTTCCAAGGCTTTTGTCTTCTTCATTTTATGAAAAATTCCCTTAAAATGGGAGGAAGCCGGCGAGGAGGGGGATCCTGCCGGCTGGTATGAAATAAGTTTATGAAAAAAGGGATTAGCCTTTTCACACCATTAAATATACTCAGGGTATGTGAAGAGAATTTGATGATTTGGTGAAAGATTTGTGAACGTTTTCTGTGGAAAGGAGAATTAATTACAAAATTATAAAAATCTCATTACAAGACTCGCCAACTAAAAACATCTATGTTATAATAAGATGATATGTTAGGAATAATGAGGAGAACCTATGCTGAGTGAAGAGAAAATCAAAATTATGACTAATTTGGCTATATTTGAAAAAAAGGAAGGGAAGAATATTTCTCCTGCTTATCGGTATTTTAGAAGTGATTATATCAGCAGCAAAATGTTCCGTTCTTTTTTCAGTTATACTCTGAGTTTTCTTCTGATACTGGCCTTGTGCGCCCTATATTACATTGACCGGTGGCTGAACGCCATGGAACTGGACAGCCTGCTGAATACAGGGCTGACCATTGGGGGTGTTTACGCTGCAGGGCTTGTGGTGTATCTGATTATCAGCTATCGGGTGTACTCAAAAAAATACGAATATGCCAGCAGAGGAACTAAGGTTTATCTGTCTAAGCTGAAGAGACTGGATAAGCGGTATGAGACCGGTTCCCGTCCGGCAGGGCGTATAAAAGGAGGAAGAAGTCAATGACAAGTCTTCTGGTTTTTAAGGAGCGGCTAAAAGAATTTTACGTTAAATTCGGAGCCTATATTAATCCTGTGATCCGATTCTGTTTCAGCCTGCTGACTTTTTTCCTGATGAATCACAGTGTTGGTTTTTCCAGCCAGCTTACAAGAACTTACGTCCCCTTTGCACTGGCTGCTATCTGCGCTTTTCTTCCCTATGGAGCCATAGCTTTTATTGCCGGTGTTTGCCTCCTGATTCATTTGTGGGGCGTTTCTCTGGAAATAACTATGGTAACGGCCGTGTTCTTCCTGGTAGTGGGTCTGCTTTACTACGGCTTTCAGCCGGGGGATGGCTATCTTCTTTTGCTGACTCCGGTTTTGTTCCTTTTGAAGATTCCTTATGCAGTTCCTTTGCTGGCAGGATTGTCAGGAAGTGTTTTGTCTGTTATACCTGTATCCTGCGGAGTTGTTATCTATTATATTATTATCTATGTAAAGCAGAATGCGGGCGTTCTGACCAATGAGCTGTCTCCTGATATTATGCAGCGCTTTATTCAGGTGGTAAACGGACTGTTTGCAACGAAGGAGATTGTGATGATGATGGCAGCTTTCGCCGCGGCTCTCCTCATTGTAATTTTAATCAAGAATCTTTCTATTGATTATTCATGGATTATTGCCATAGTGGCGGGAACTATTGTGGAATTGGCTGTTATTTTTGTGGGTGATATTACAGCTGACATAACTGTTCCTGTACTGGAATTAATCATTGGTATTATGGTATCGCTTGTTGTGGCGGCGGTTTATACCTTTTTTGTGTTTGCAGTAGACTATTCCCGCACAGAATATGTTCAGTTTGAGGATGACGATTATTATTACTATGTAAAGGCAGTGCCTAAACTGACGGTCAGCAGACCTGATGTGAAGGTACAGAAAATAAATACAAGAAAGTTACAGAAACCACAGAGATAGGCAGCGTTGAATGAAAGGGAGGTGGAGTGTGTGGCGAAGTTTTTAGATGATTTATACCAGTGGCTGTCCTTTATACCTAGAATTTCCGGTACCAACCTGGTAGAAATTGTTATTATAGCCGTTCTGCTGTATGAATTGCTGAATTGGATTAAAAATACAAGAGCATGGACTTTGCTGAAAGGCATTTTATTCATTCTTTGCTTTTATATTCTTGCGTATATATTTCATTTAAATAATCTGATATGGATATTGAACAAAATAGCTACACCTGCAGTTACTATGGCCATAGTAATCTTTCAGCCGGAGCTTCGAAAGGCCTTGGAGGAGCTGGGAAGCAAAAATCCCCTGACAGGAATTCTTACCTTCGATGACGGGAGAGAAGTGGGATTTACAGACAGAACCATCAATGAATTGGTAAAAGCTACCTTTGAAATGGCAAAGGTAAAGACCGGAGCTCTTATGGTAATTGAGCGGGGAGATTCCATGAAGGAGATTGAGAGGACAGGAATTGAAATTAACGGAATTGTAAGCAGTCAGCTTTTGATTAATATTTTTGAGCACAATACCCCTCTTCATGACGGAGCTGTTGTAATTCGAGGCAACCGGGTGGCTGCGGCTACCTGTTATCTTCCTTTGTCTGATAATATGTCTATCAGCAAGGATTTGGGAACCAGACACAGAGCTGCTGTAGGTGTCAGCGAGGTCAGCGACAGTCTGACTATCGTGGTGTCTGAGGAAACCGGGAGAGTATCCGTAGCAAGAGAAGGAGGTCTGCGGAGAATTGCGGACGCCGACGGTCTGCGGAAAGTTCTGGAAGAGGTGAAGAAGACAGAGCTGGATGGAAGTGGAAAAGGAAGATTCAGAATATTGAAGGGAAGGCGGAAAAATGAAGGAAAAACTGCTAAATAATATAGGATTGAAACTGGTTTCCCTGATTCTTGCCTTTATTGTTTGGATGGCTGTAGTCAACATTTCCAATCCTGTAATCACTGATACTCAGACCGTTACTGTTGAGGTGCGGAATCCTGAGGTGCTGACAGACGCTAATTTGACTTATGAGATAGATGGAAGAAATACGGTTACGGTTTCCTATATGGTGAGAACGAGGGACAGTTCTCTCATTAAGCAGTCTGATTTTAAAGCTTACATTGATCTTCAGGATTACAACGTTACCGGAGCAGTTCCGGTTACGGTAGAGATAAGCGATGAGAAAAAGGCGCTTCTGGAAAGCCGCGGTGAAATTACAGTAAGTCCTATGGTTCTTCATGTGGTGACAGAGGAAATGCAAAATAAAACGTTTGAACTGCAGACAGCCACTGTGGGAGAGACAGAGGAGGGATTCGCCCCCGGCGTGATTACGCTGTCTCCCGATGTGGTGACAGTGAGAGGGCCTGTATCCCAGATTGGCCAGATTAACCATGTAGGTGTGGAGATCAATTTGGATGGGGCCAATGAAGATTTTACCTATGAAGCGACTCCTAAATTTTATGATGCCAATGGCAATGAGTTCCAAACTGAAGATGTTACAGTGGAACCGGGTATAGTAGAGTGTCAGGTATCTGTACTTAAGTCAAAGGAGCTTCCTCTGGATTTTGAAGTCAAAGGAAATGTGGCAGAAGGTTACCGGTTTACCGGAATTGACTGTGATGTAAAGTCCGTTTCCGTTGTGGGAACCAAGTCTGTTCTAGCCTCTGTTTCTACCCTGTCTGTGGTAGATGACAAGCTGAATATAGAAGGCGCTACCGGAGATACAACTGTAGAGCTGAATTTGGCGGATTATCTTCCTCCAAGTACGTCTATTGTTGGAAGAGAATCTTATGTTGTTCCGGTAACCCTGAGAGTAGAGCCTCTGGCATCCAAAGAGTTTACGCTGTCTTTGGATGACGTTCAGATTACAGGAATGAATTCCGATTACGACTACAGTTTCAGTGAGGATGATGTTACTGTTACCGTTATAGGGCTTCAGGAGGATCTGGATACCCTGGAGGATACCAGTTTGCAGCCTTCTATGGATGTAACAGATCTTGATCCGGGAGTATATTCTGCAGAATTGACCTTCCAGTTGGATGAAGGGTTCGATCTAGAAGGATATACGGAATTCCAGGTGACGGTATCTTTGAAGGAGAATGGGCCTGACAGGGCAACGCAGTCAGAAACCAATCCTTCTGGAACAGCAGAGGAGACAGAAGAATCAGAGTAAGCCATTGTGCCTGTTACAAGGCCAATGGGCAGTGTCTGATTTATGCCGCCTAACCGGCGGCGAAACTTTCATAGGAAAGCTAAAATAATAAGATACGGGAGGAATTATATATGGTCAGCAAAAAAGTTGTAATAAAAAATCCTACAGGTCTTCATCTGAGACCAGCTGGAATTCTGTGCAAAGAGGCAATGAATTTTAAATGTTCTATTAATTTTAGGTTTAAAAACACAACAGCCAACGCAAAAAGTGTATTGAGCGTACTGGGCGCCTGTGTGAAAAGCGGGGATGAGATAGAATTTCTTTGTGACGGTCCAGATGAGGAGAAGGCCCTGGCGGCTATGATTAAGGCGGTAGAAGAAGGCCTTGGAGAATAGATAAATGATTTAAGGAGGAGCAGGAAGTATGATGAAAGGTACAAGTGCGTCAGCTGGAATTGGAATTGGTAAAGCTGTCATTGTTGAGGAGGCCCAGCTTGTAATAGAGCACAGGGCAGTTGCTGACGCGTCTGCTGAGAAAGACAGATTCCAGAAGGCTTTGGAAAAGGCCAAAGAAGAGACGGAAGCTCTGGCCAGAGATTTGGCCACCAGAGTAGGAGAAAAAGAGGCTGAAATCCTTAACGGACATCTGATGCTTTTGGGCGACCCTATGCTCACAGGGGAAATTGAGAATGTCATTGCGGCTGAATCTGTATGCAGTGAGATGGCCATTGAGAATGTGTGCAACATGTATGCAGACATGTTTGCTTCCATGGGAGACGAGCTGATGCAGCAGAGAGCTACTGATATGAGAGATATTAAAACTCGCATGCAGAAGATTCTTCTGGGTGTAAAGTCTGTGGATATTGCGGCCCTTCCTGCCGGAACTGTAATTGTAGCCAAAGATCTTACTCCATCTATGACTGCTGGTATTAATCCAAAGAATGTAACCGGTATTGTAACTGAACTGGGGGGGAAGACTTCCCACAGCGCAATTCTGGCAAGAGCCCTGGAGATACCGGCCGTGGTGGCAGTAGAAAATTTCCTTTCCAAAGTTCAGGACGGAGATGACATCGTTTTAGACGGAAGTGAAGGAATTGTGATCGTGAATCCCAGCCAGGAAGAGAAAGAGGAATATCAGGCCAAGCGTGAGGCTTACTTAAAAGAGAAAAAAGAACTGGAGCAGTATATCGGAAAGCCAACCATTACAAAAGACGGGGTACAGGTGGAACTGGTTGCTAATATTGGAAAACCGGAAGATGTGGATAAAGTTCTGCAGTATGATGGCGAGGGGGTAGGTTTGTTCCGTACAGAATTCCTGTTTATGGATCGTACCGCTATGCCTACAGAGGAAGAGCAGTTTGAGGCTTACCAGAAGGTGGCTATTGCCATGAATGGAAAACCGGTAATTATCCGGACTCTGGATATTGGAGGCGATAAAGAGATTCCATATATGGGACTGGAAAAGGATGAGAATCCATTCCTGGGATACCGGGCAGTCCGTTTCTGCTTGGACAGAAAAGATGATGTCTATAAACCTCAGCTGAGAGCTCTTTTAAGAGCCAGTGCCTTCGGAAATATTAAAATCATGGTTCCTCTGGTTACCTGTGTAGAAGAATATCGTCAGGTAAAGGCATTAATCGAGGAGATTAAAGAAGAATTGGATTCCAAAAAAATTGCCTATAACAAGGACATTCAGGTAGGCATTATGGTAGAAACAGCCGCTGCCTCTCTGATGGCAGACGCTTTCGCCAAGGAAGTGGATTTCTTCAGCATTGGAACCAATGATCTGACTCAGTATACAATGTCTGTAGACAGAGGCAATGATAAAGTGTCTTATCTCTATTCTCCGCTGAATCCGGCTGTACTCAGAAGCATCCGCAATATTATTCAGTGCGGACGTAAGGAAAATATTATGGTTGGTATGTGCGGCGAGGCTGCCAGCGATCCTATGATGATTCCTCTTCTGCTGGCTTTTGGCCTGAATGAGTTCAGTATGAGCGCTTCCGCAATTCTTAATGCCAGAAAACTGATTACAGGCTACAGTGTAGCAGAACTTCAGGAAGTGGCAGACAAGGCTATGTCATTTGTGACTACTGAAGAAGTAGAAAATTATATGAAGGAATTTATCAGCAAATAAGCCTGATACAAAGGGCAGCTGTCGCATTGTCGCCGGCTGCCCTCAATAGTTTAAGGGGAACGAATGATATGATAATCGTGTATCTGATATGTTACGCTGCCAGTTTTCTTTTGGAAAGGCTTGGCATTTACTGGCTGTCAGGGCTGGTTCTGATAGGGGCAGCGATTGCTTTGTATGTGTATGATTACCGGCGGACAGGCAATCTGATTCACTTAAGAGCTGTGTTTTCGCTTTTCTGGGTAGGAGGGCAGGGGGTGGCCTGTCTTAAGCTGTCCAATCTTTCCTCCCCCTGGAGTGGTATGACCTGGCTCTGTTTCCTGGCTGCCTTCGGAGGATTCTGGGGAGTCTATGAGCTGATGGAACGGCTTCAGGGGGAATCCGGCGGACAGAGTCTGCGCTGGTTTCGGCTTCAGTCTTATGAAAGGCCGCTGTTTTTCTCTATGATTATAATTACAGCGGCCTCTGTTGTCAGTTTTGCCATAGAGGCGGCGGTGCTGGGATTTATTCCTATGTTTGTGGAGGATATGCCCCACGCTTACTCTTATTTCCACATTTCAGGACTTCATTATTTTACGGTTTCCTGTGTATTAGTTCCCGCTTTGTCAGTGATTTATTTTCTTGTGGAAAGAGGAAGAAATGAAAGAAAGCTGGCAGCAGCTGTGGTGATGGATGGGGGTTCTCTTCTCGTTCCAATTTTGTGTGTGTCAAGATTTCAGCTGATTCTGGCGGTTGCTTTGGCAGTATTTACCTTTATCGCTATGGAAAAGAAGATTAAGCCGGGAATTCTTATAGGGATTGTGGTCTGTATGATTCCTTTGTATGTTCTTCTTACAGTGGCCAGAGGACATGATGTGGAGTACCTTAATGGGATTTTTGAGATGAAGAATCGGTCCATGCCTATTTTTATCACTCAGCCTTATATGTATATTGCCAATAATTATGAAAATTTTAATTGTCTGGTAGAACAGCTGCCGTCTCACACATTTGGACTGAGAAGCTTATTTCCTCTCTGGGCGCTTACGGGTCTTAAATTCATCTTTCCGTCTCTGGTCAGCTTCCCTCTCTATGTGACAAAGACAGAGCTGACTACAGTGACTTTATTTTATGACGCTTTTTATGATTTTGGACTATTTGGTGTATTGGTATTTTCCTGCCTGCTTGGTCTTATAAGCTTTTACCTGGTGCGGATGATTAAGGGAGTCCACAATCCTGTTGGATATTTGTTCTATAGTCAGGTGGCTCTCTATTTAATGCTTTCTTTTTTTACCACCTGGTTCAGCAATCCTGCCACCTGGTTTTATTTGGCGGCTACCGGCGCCGTGTATCTGTTCTGTGAGCTGGGAAGCCGTGGAACTCATGGATATGGAAGGAGGAGAAGAAGATGGAAAAAGAGGATATTCGGGTAACCCACGTTATTGTCCATATTTTGGATTCTACTGTAGGGACAGCTGTTCTTTCAAACAGTCTGGTAGAACATGGATCTGATTTCGCCGACTTTGTGAAAAGCCATATTCACCGGATTTTAACCAGCGATGAGGTGAAAAAGTGCCAGTTCGATCAGGATTCTCAGGTTTACCAGATGATTGGCCAGATGGATGGGGATACCTTTATTCTCAAATCACAGGAAATTGCCCAAAGATTGTTTGATATTATGTATTCCAATATTGATATTCCATCTGCAGATCTTATGGTAGTGCGTTTTGACGCAGGTCAGAAGGCAGGCATCGCTTTGCTTAAGATGAATTATAAATCTTCTTACACCCATATGACCAGCTATGGGGAGGAGGGAAACTGCAACACCATTATTCGTCAGAATGCTATCCTTCCGGGAGAGAACCAGAAGCTTGCCGAAGCTGCTGTTGTGGATTTTGATGATTATTCACTTCTTGTGCTGGAGAAAAAATATGAGATCAATGGGGTTAAGACCAACTACTTTACTCAGATGTTTTTACAATGCCATGGGCAGATGTCTCCTAAGACGGAGCTTTCCATTGTGACAAAAGCAGTGGAGCAGATTCAGAAAAGTTACTATGAGCCATCTAAACAGTGGGAAGCCCAAATGGAAACAAAAAGTATCATTAATGAGGAGTTAAGTCAGGAAGGCTCCATTGATATTCCAAAAGTGGCGGAGAAGATTTTTCGTGATCAGCCGGAACTTAAACAGGAATTTACGGAGAAGATGGAGAAATACAATCTTTCAGAGAAAAGAGTGGCTCCTCAGAATCCAGCCACAACCAGAAGGTATGAAAAGCAGTGTCTGGTCACCGATACGGGTATAGAAATCAAAATTCCAATGGAAGAGTATAAGAATAAAGATTCTGTGGAATTTATTACCAACGCAGACGGAAGTATATCGGTTCTTATAAAAAATATTGGGCATATTGTGAGCAAATAATAAGCGGGTGTCTGCAGAACCAGACAATCGGGGTCGTGGAAAGAAAAGAATTTCAGTTCCTTTCCACGGCCCTTTGTCTATTTCAGTTAAAATTCAATTAGGTCGTTTATTCTTTGGAATCGGACTCCTTTGAGTTTTCTGCACCCTCAGATAATTTGGATGGCTGATCTGTCTTTTTGACGATTTTCTTTTGTTTTGGCAGCCTTTGTTCATCCCCTTTCTGCCCTTTTTTCCTGTTCAGCTTTTTCATTCCCCACACAATCAGACATAGAACCAGGACAGCGGGAACCCACAGCGGGCTGGCGGAAATAAGAGTAATGAGGAAGGCTGACAATCCTTCTCCCAGCCGCTTCAGGTTTCTGGAGAATCCGGTTCCAATCTGCCTCCAGGCAGATGGCGGAGTGGCCGGGGTGTAGGATTTTACCTCATCAATAGAAAGAGTGACAGTGCTGTAGTCTACCTGATTGTCATAAAGGCGCAGCCGGGATTCCAGAGATTCCAAATTATAGCGGACTTCAGACAACCGCTGTTCCAGAGCAATGATGGATTCGATGGAATCTGCCTGCTCCAGCAGCTCCCACAGCCTTTCCTGCTCCATCTCCAGAGATTTTTTTCTGCTTTCTATGTCTGTATATTGTAAGGTTACGTCGGACACATTTTCAGAACGGTTTACAATATTTATGTGTTCTCGTTCTTCTGTCCAGGCAAGAAAGCTGTCCAGAGAGTCTGATGGAATGCGTACGGTGAGATAGGCGCTTCGCATGGCGGGAACTCCACTGGATGTAAGGCGGCTGCCGCTTACATCGGAGCTTTCTACGTAACCTTCTGTGGCGGAAACTTCTTGGGTAATACCCTCAAGGACAGAATCAAAATCATCTGTTTCAAGATGGAGTGACACGGTTCGTATCAGTTTTCTGTTTTCCGGAAGGATCACTTGAGAAGTACCTTCGCTGGACAGCGAAGATCCCGATGGGCTGTCAGTCTCAGCCATGACACCAGTCCCCATATCGTACTTCTGAGAGGAAGCGTCATAGGCCATTGTTTCCGATACAGCTACTTGGGAATTGGAAGCGCTGCCTGCGCTGCAGGCTGTCGCAGACAGCATGAGAGCCATAATAAGCCCGGATAGAATACTTTTTTTCATATCATTCACACCTCCCTGAATTGCAGAAAAATAAAAGAATCTTTCTGATTTTAGAGTACCATGAAGGGGAAAGAAGTTTCAAGTAGAGACCAAGAATATTAAGAGAATCTTTGGATTTTAGAAGGAAAACAGTGGCAGTGAAACAGAGAAATTGATAGAACAACCTCCCTTGGGTCAGTTGTTGACAGGACGGTGGAAAAAGGATAAGATAACAATACATATGGAACATACGATTTCGTCAGGGAGGATATTTATGCCTGCCGGGGAATAAGTAAGATGGAGGCATCTATGAGAACCAGATGGAAAATTTTTTTAACAACAGTCTGCTTTAGCCTTTTAGCTGAAGGTACGGCTATGGCGGGTACATGGGAGCAGGTTCAGGACAGCTGGAAATACAGGAATGAGGATGGAAGCTACGCTGCTTTTCAGTGGATCAATGACCAAGGACAGTGGTATTTTATTGAAAAGGATGAGAAGATGAAAACCGGCTGGCTGAAGGATCAGGATGGACAGTGGTATTACTTAGATCCTAAGACCGGCGCTATGGTTTCTGACTGCACTCTTATTATTGACGGGAAAAAATATACCTTCCATTCTTCTGGTGCTTGGAAGCCGTCTTCCCTCAAGGAAGGTTGGAATCAAAATACCTATGTCAACCACAGACTGGGGTATAGAATCACCATTCCCGATTATTTTCAGGCGGTCACAACAGCAAAACAGCTTCAGGAGGATGGGAAGAGAGAGGAATTTACCGCTTCCGCTCCGGATCAGTCGGTAAATATTACTGTATCAGAGTATCAGCTTCCTCACTGGCTTTCGGATGGGCAGCCGGATCTGCAGCTTATGGTTCTTATGAAGCTTCTCTATGGAATTGAGGCCATGCCGGAGAAAGTGACCTTTCATGACTGTCAATTTATCAAGCTTACGGTTGGCCGGTCTGAGGGGATGACTATGGAAGTATACTGCAGAAAAACAGGAACCTCTCTTCTTCTCATTGAGACCTTGTATTTGGATACTGATAAAAGGATTATGGATGAAATCCTTGGAACGATAGAGCTGCCAGATTAAGCAAAAAACAGAGAATCCTTCCGTTAAAGTATGGCGGAAGGATTCTCTGTTTTTTTTCTGTCAGATGGAGAGGCGTGAAAAAAGGAACGGTAAGCTCTGGAAAATGTGGAATAGTTTTGAAAACCGCATTGGAAACAGGCTTCCGTCACAGAAGCGCCTTGCTCCAGTAGATTTCTGGCCAGAAGGAGTCTTTTTTCTGAAATATATTTTCCAATGGTGCAGCCTGTGGCCGCTTTAAACTGCCGCATAAGGTGATAACGGCTCATATAACAGCCAGCGGCTATGGCATCAATGGATAATGGCTGAGTCAGACCGCTGTTAATCAGGTCGATGGCCTGTTGAATTCGGGTATCTGCCACTGCAGGAGCGGGGTACTCTACCTGGTTTTGCAGTACAGCTCGGTTCAGATGTATCATAAATTCCAAAAACAGTACCTGGCGGTGCAGCTGTCCGGCGTAGGCATCGCTGGAACAGGCTTGTTCCAGGCTGGATATTATTTGAAATAAATGGGTCTTTTCCATTGAAGGAAGGCGCAGAAGCCTGGAACCTTGACTGGAAGAGCGCTGAAAACAGGTGGACAGATCCCAGTCTGGACCGGAAAATCGGTCGAGAAAGCCGGGAGAGAGATAGAAAATAATTCTCTCATAAGGCTGGCTAGGCTGGATTTCGGGGCGGTGAAGTTCATAATGGTTAACCAGAAGAATATCCCAGGGCTGAAGATAATAGGATTGTCCTTCTATTCTGTAAGTAACTTTTCCCTGAATAA
>DXFU01000009.1 GCA_019114305.1 Candidatus Hungatella pullicola
CTACGTGAGATAGTATAATACAAAACTTCGGATTTTGCAAATGTTTTTTTCAAAATTGTGTAATTTTTTTTGTTCAATTGACACGTTTTCCCCGGAAACCCGCATAAAACCTAGGTTTTTTCAAGGTCCGACTTTTTCATTTTTTTCCGCTGGAACCGGATTTTTCCTGGTTTTTACGGTTTGCAGCGGCCACAGGGCTCATATCCCTCCGCCAGAAGCTCCTCCCTGGTTCCAAAATAGTCCTCCCGGTTTTCCTCCTTCATATCTTTTACGCTGCTGCAGTTCGGCTTGTGAAACCGCTTCGTCCCGGTGTTGAGCACATACTCCATCTCCTCTGACTGGAACCCGGACGTCGTCTCTTCCGTCTCTTCCCCCGCCAGCCGACTGTCTCCGGTGGCGTAGTCGATCTCAATGCCCGGCTGCACATTATAGACAAACACGCAGAAGCTGATTCCCTCTCCGTCATCTTCCACCGACCGGGCCTCCATAAGCACTCCCCGGGCCACCAGCTCATCCCCCTGAAATTCCGGCGTAACCCGGTAGAGCACATGGTTGCCCGTCTCCTTCACATAGTCCGCCGTCATATTTTCAAAGGGAAGCATTCCCTCCACATTCATGTACCTGGTTCCGGTGATCAGATTCTTCTCGTTGGCGTTTTCCGCCGTCAGCTGATAGCCGATCAGGTGGCAGCGGTTGTACAGATAACCTCCGTCCACGATGTCGTAGCGGGCGGTCTGCCACCCGGAAGGCTTGATCTGGCTGATGCTCTCTCTGGTCTCCGTGGGCATCAGATCCTGCCCCACGCTGGCAAAGGCCACTCCGCACCGTCCCAGCCGGTCCAGCTCGCTGTAATACTCGAAGGACTCCTTTCCCTCCGCCAGCTCCTCTTCTGTAAAATAGGGGACATTGCCGTTGACCGTCTCATAGGGATCGCCGGTGTACACACCTGTCTGGGACGTTTCATCCTCGCCAAAGGAAAATCCCTCCGATTCTCCCGCGCCGCCTCGTCCATCGGACACCGCGGCAGGCCAGTCCCCGCCCGCCGGAAACTGGCTTCCGCCGCAGCCTGCGATTCCAAAGACCGCAGCTGCAAGAAGCAGAGCCGCCGTCGTTCTCATTTTCCGCAGCCAGCTCATAAGGAGTACACCTCCATGGTGATCTTCTCATGGGATCTTCCCGGAAATTCTTCCGTCTTCACCAGGTGAAAGGACTTTAACAGCTCCGGATCAAAGTACTGGTCCGCCGGATATCTCCTGTTCCACCGAAACAGGATAATTCCCTCCAGCCGGTCTCCGTAGGAGGTCACATCCTCCAGTTCCGCGAAACAGTACTCTCCTTTCCCCGCCTTTTCCAGAAAACGGTCGTCCACCCGGATCGGCCCCTTTTCTCCCTCTTCTTCAAACTGTTTTCCGCTGTAGCTGCTCATCCACAGAGTTTTCCCCGCAGCAATTTCCAGCATCTTCTCCCGAACCGCCTGGTCCATGCTCAACCGGCGGCCGTTGAAGGCCATGCCCCAGCGGTCCTCGGTGCAAATGATCAGGATCATGATTGTGTTCCTCTCTTCTGTCAGAATTCTTTTCGTAGTATAACTGAAATGGTTTTTTATGTCAACTTTGCAGATTATCTATGGTTTTCCCCTTCATTCAGCGTCCACCCGAAATCATTGTGGTAAATCATCTGTTTCGTCATACCGCCGTCAATACATATATTTTCCCCGGTGATAAATCCCGCTTTGTCCGAGCAGAGATACAGCACCATATTGGCAATATCCAGGGGATTTCCCACCCGGCCGGCGGGCTGCTGGACCGCATCTGCGCCTGTATACTCTGTGTAAGCGGTGTCAATCCAGCCTGGAGAAATGGAATTGACCCGGACTTTTCCCCTAAGACTTACCGCCAGAGCGTGGGTAAGGGCCGCAATTCCCCCTTTCGCTGCGGTATAGCTTTCGGTCTGCGGCTGGCTCATGCGGTCCCGGGAAGAAGAAATATTTACAATGGACGCACCGGAAGAAAAGTACGGCAGAAAAAGCTTTGCAAGATAAAACGGCGCCGTCACGCCTACCCGCAGAGCGTAATTGAACTCTTCATAAGAGCAGCCAGCGATCCCCTTCATCAAGGGAATTGCGTTGTTGATCAGACAGTCCACGTTCCCGTATTCCGCAGCCACCTTTTTGGCAAAACGCTCTAAGGTCTCTTTTTCCGCCAGATCACCGATAAAATAATCATTTTCCCGTACATCTATGATGCAGACAGATGCTCCGTTTTTCCGGAATTCTTCTGCAATACATTTTCCGATACCCTGGGCGCCCCCTGTGATAACCGCCACTTTATTCTGAAACATTGTATCAGCCTCCTTTGATCTCCAGTATATCATGGGGGATAAAAAAGGGCCACAGTTGTCTGTTTTTGGGCTTCCGGAAATTTATAAGGAAAATTTCAAGGAAATTTGCAAAGTGTAATTTCAATTCAAAAAATGTATAGTTATCTCAGAATCAACAGCATACGAAAGAGGGAGGGAGTTATTGATTGCTCAAAACAGCGATATTAACGCCTCTGATTTATCTGGAATATACCAAGATATTGCAGAGGTTATTGGTATCGAAGCAACACTTAAGCTATACGACAATTTCAAGGGATTACAGATAACATTTCCAAAAAAGTTATATTCTATAGGATATGTTCGTAAACAGCTTACATACCCAAATGCTGATATTAAGCAATTATCAAAAAAATTAGGGTACACTGAGCGGCGATTACGCCAGATAAAAAAACAAGAAGGAGACAAAGATGGCGAAGAAAAATGAAACAACTCCACAAATAACAGAAAAGCAGGCTAAAAAAGCTTTAAACGCTAATAAGAAAAAAGCCGAACAGCTCTTGCAAAACGAAAAAGAAATGAATAAATTTTTAGATCAAGTAGGCGACAAAATTGGAACGGTATCTGGATTTAAAGAAAAAATAAAAGATATTCCCTTAATTGTGAGCCTCATAAAAGCATATATACATAAAGAATATAGGGAAATCCCGGTAGGTTCACTTATTGGCCTGATAGCCGCATTAATATACTTTCTTAGTCCTGTCGATTTAATTCCAGATATCCTTCCAGGAATAGGATATATAGACGATCTTACAGTTATTGCTATTGCTATTCGATTTGCCTATACAGATATAGAAGATTTTAAAAAGTGGCAGCAGGAGCAAGAACAGAAAGACTCTGAAAAAGAAGAGTCACAACTTGACGATGTACAGTAGGTGCACTATCTATAAAGGTACAACCTTTACAGACCATCTAAAAACCCCACATCAGTTCTATAAGCCATAATCTGGACAGACAGCCGGCAGAGGTAAAAAATCAAGGAAAACCCAAAAAATACCCCGCCTGCTGCACTCGGCGAACAAGCGAGGTATAAAAAAGGGGAGGATTTAAAAAAGTTCATTTATCACAGTTTATTACCGTATATATAAGGTAATAAACACTTCTTTTGCCCCATTTATAGTTTATCTGGATTTATCAGAATATATATAAGTTGTGTCAAATCTGGTGTCAAATGGCGTCAAGTGTCATTAATTTCATCATACCCTATGCAGGTATTTCCATAACAGGAAGACTACTCTTATAAGAATAGTTTTCCTGTTTTTCTTTTGCCTTCCGGAAATTTACAAGGAAAATTTCAAGGAAATTTGCAAAGTGTAATTTCAATTCAAAAAATGTATAGTTATCTCAGAATCAACAGCATACGAAAGAGGGAGGGAGTTTGCAACGTGAGAAAAAAATAGAAGCATCCGATTTTGCAGGAATTTATAAAGACATTGCCGAAGTGATCGGCGTAGACGCTACTTTGTTGCTACATGAGTATTTAAAAGGTCAGCAGATTACATTTCCTAAAAAGCTTTACTCAAAAGAATACATAATAAAACAAATAGCTGAACCAGAAAAAGGAGGGAGTAATATTAAATCAATCGCTTCAAAGTACGGCTACACGGAAAGAAGATTAAGACAACTTTTAAAAGAAAACAGCAAACTAAAGATTGGGGAGGTATGAATATGCAATTTCCAAATTCAAAAAATAGCAAGAAAGAACCTTTAAAATTAAATTCTCCTGAACCAATTACAGACGGTGGAAGATCTTATAACATAATTTATTATGTAGCTGCTGCAATCGGAGCAATTTTAGGATTGAGAGGTTCCGGCGATATTGGTGGCTCAATAATTATAGCTTTCTTTGGAATCATAATAGGATTTGCTATTAAAGAATGCATTTTAGATTTAAAGCTGAGACAGCTTCGTAAACAACCCTTTGCCCTGGAGAAAAAAGTTCCCTATGATGTATTAATACAGAATCTGATTCCTGTTTTAACACCGCTTAATATGACGATTGAAAAAGACCGCGGCGGACAACCAGTGATTACTTATAAAACAATGATTTATGATGTGGCTTATCAAGATGATAATACATTTACAATCTGGTGGAGAAAATCGCCTCTCAGGGCATTTTTAAGTCTGAAAAGCAAAATAGCTTATTATCGACAAGTTGTTGTTGCAATGGGAATTATTGGATACCACATTCAGCAAATCTGCTCAGATAAAACAAATTTAAGTTCTGCGACGCCTTTAGAAAATTCATCGCAAAATTCAGAATTCAAATACTGCACGGAATGTGGCACAAAATGTCCAAAAGAAACAAAATTCTGTACCAACTGCGGTCACCCATTTGAAGAAACGAGGTAAGAATATGAAAAAGCACAATTATAAATATTGTCCTTCTTGCGGAAATCCACTTTCTGGGGAAGAAACATTCTGTGGGAAATGCGGGACAACACTATGTAATTCAGAAAATGTATCTACTGATTCTCAAAAACAGGTCAATCCCCCTCTGCAATCAGCAGGAAAGCCGAAGTCATCTAAATTAAAGACCATTCTCATTATTGCAGGTGTAGCTATAATAATACTGATACTTCTTGCTGTTATTGGTAATAGTGATACTTCTGAATCCACCTCTCCTGGCACAGCTGAGGGCACCGCCGCAATAAATGAAACAACTGCTGAAGAAAATCCATCAAATACTGGAAGTGAAGATACAGCAGAGACAACCCAGCCAGTTATGGACATTGATCTTGCAGCTGTTTTACAAAATATAGGAGAAACTTCCGATGTTTCTTTTTCCTTAAGTGAAGACCAAAGCCGATACATTACGGAACATCCAGAATTTTTCCCGGTGACGGAAGAGGTCCTTCCTGAACTTCCCATTGATTACTCCCTTAGTTACGCTTACATGATAAAAAATCCCCAAAAATACGTAGGACAATTCGCTTTTCTGGATGGTCTAAACGTCATTCAAATTTGGGAAGAAAGTTTTTCCGATTCAGAATATGGAAATTTTACAATTTTAAATTTATCTGATGATGTAGGTAATTTATATTATGTGTATTTTGTCGGCCCGTCTATAAACGCAGTAGAGGACTCCCTCGTTCGTGTGGTCGCTATGCCTATCGAATATACCGGTTTCGAGAATATAGAAGGCAATACACGACTAACACTTGCTATGGTTGCCGCACTGGTTGAGGGATACGATACTCAGGATATGTCCAGACAGTTTTTCACTGATGAGCCAGATTATTATGAAGAAACTTATTATAGTATAGAAATGGATAACTACATATTGCCATATAGTGATTCTCTTTACTACAGTACGGATGAACTAATGGCATTATCTAAAGAGGAACTGAGACTGGCAAGAAATGAAATATATGCCCGCCACGGAAGAAAATTCGAAACCGAGGATTTAAATGCTTATTTCAGTGCACAGCCATGGTATTACGGTTATCTTTCAATGGATGAGTTTGATGATTCCGTACTAAATGAATATGAAAAAGCAAATCTAGATACCATTAAAGCGGTAGAAGCACAAAAATAAGCTACTTAGCATTTTACAAAAAACTTTTTCTAAAAAAATAATTTATGTAAAGAGATTCTGCTATAGAATCTCTTTCTTTATTTAGGAGGAATAAATATATGAAACATCTTTTAAAAGATCTGTCAACACAATTATTAATCACTGCCATTTTATTCGTTTCCGATAGGATTAAAGAGCTATTTTCAAATTCGAAATAGAAGTGTCTATAAAGGTACACCTTTACAGACCATCTAAAACCAGTTAAAAACCGCGTTCATAAAGGTCATGGATAAGTTTTACGGATATATCCGTAAATGATTCAACCTTTATGGACGCATTTTTTATGAGAGGAGATTCTAAAATGAGCGGAAAAATTATGGGTTATGCCCGTGTCAGCTCCACAAGCCAAAATCTGGACAGACAGCTGGCAGAGTTGGAAAAATATGTAGAAAAGTCAAACATTGTCGTTGATAAAGCCAGCGGCAAGGACTTAAACAGAAACGGTTTCCAGGCGCTCAAAGGCCCGTTAGGACTGCGAAAAGGCGATACTTTAATTATCAAGTCTTTGGATAGATTGAGCCGAAATAAAACGGATATAAAAAATGAGCTGGAATGGTTTAAGGAAAATCAAATCAATTTACAGATTTTAGACCTGCCTACGACCATGATTCAACTGCCAAACGGGCAGGAATGGATAAGAGATATGATAAATAATATCATTATTGAAGTTATGTCCAGTATAGCGGAGCAGGAACGAATCACCATACGACAGCGGCAGCGGGAAGGGATTGACGTGGCCAAACGTCAGGGAAAGCACATGGGTAGGCCTAAGCTGGAAAAGCCAGAAGAATGGGATAAGTACTATAACATGTGGAAATCCGGGCGTATTACAGCGAAAAAAGTGATGGAAGTGCTTGGTTTAAAGAAGACCAGTTTCTATAAATTAGTTAAACTTTCATAGAAACAAGCCAGAGAGGCACTTTTAATAGTGTATCTCTGGCTGAACCATGCTATACTTAAAAAAAAGAGGAATAGATATCAATGGAATTTTGCACATTAGAAATTTTTTTAAAAAATACAAGGTATAAAGTAAAGAAAAATGATGAAATCCATGAACGAAATGGAATCCACCATGTAATTGTGGCAACGAATCATGTCGATGTTACGAAGATTTGGTATGAGGACTTTAATTCCAAAAATGTTGTACTAGCAGTTGATTTTTGTTCCCCAGATGGAACAATACATGATAGTATAACAGTACGTTATACAAATATGGGACATCGTATTTCTGCACACTGGGACAGCCTCTTTAAGATACTTAAACCGGATATAAAAAAATCATACTACACTAGAATATTTCGCATATATCAAAAGTATTTTTGCTATTGCGTTAATCAATATATCGCTTTTACTCCTGCCGTTTTATCGGCTTGTGGTTGGTTGCCAGAAGCCAGAAAAAGCGTTTTTCTTTCTATTAATGATACATATCCACAAAATGAAATTCTTGCAACAGACTTTTTCAATGGGATGAAAAAAGGAAATATATTTAAACAAGAACTGTCAGCAGAATGGTATCGGGATTTCTTTGAGTTATTATCCAATCCCAGTATATTGACTATTTTTGCATATAGTGTTCATTCTGTTTTGTGGAATTATCTTCATGGATATGTAATGAAGCATTTTGAAAATAGCGATTTGAATACAGATACTATTTGCTTCTCTTTGTGTATTCATGGCGAAAACCCTGAACTATTAAGAGTAGTAGCAAATCTGTTTTCCAATTTCTTTTTAATAAAAGGAAATAATTGGACATTAATAGATAAAAAATATCATATTTCAGCTACTTCATTATCTGATGAAAGATATAAAAAACTGTTTAAGTACAGGTGTGTCCCCATTATTTTTTCAACAGAAAGAGGCTATTTTACAAGAGCTAGCAGTATGCTCAAAAAGGTGCAGAAAGAACGAAACAAAGGGTATTGGCATATATATCCTGTTTATATTAATCCTGTACCTATCCGGGCAGATGAAGTGTTAAATTGCTGTATTGATTCCGTTCAAAGTATTATTCCGCTGAAAGATAAGGACAAGTTACATAGAATTCATTTGGATTTTTGCCTATTAATTTATAAATTTATCAAATATTTGACAGAAATAAGTGATTTGGAAGATTTATCTAAAGGCCCTAAATATATCGAAATGGAAAATGATCTATGGGCTACCTGTGAACGGGAAGATTTATCTGCTGAATGGATAGATTCCCATACTCCAGAAGTTTTACTATATTCTACTATGGTATCGTTTACGCGCTTTTTGAAGCAATCCCCTTTGTCTGTATATGCAGAATATTTGTCACACACTTGTATTACAGTATTTTTACCCTATAAAGAATGTAATTCAGTTCCTGATATTACTAATGTTCCCGATACTTTTTTACAGGATTTTCGCAGTTTTCTCCAACAAAGTATCGCTATTAAGGCAAATAATAGCTGGATTTTCGAGGGAGTGGAAACTCGTGGCGGAGAAAAATGTTATTATTTTTATCCAAATGAGGGCTATGAACATTATGTGCATTTTGCAAAAAAGAATCATCTTCCTATTCTGTCGAAGCAAAAATTAGGGCAGAAGTTGAGAAAAAGTAATGTTCTAAAAACAACTGGTTCATCAAATAGAGTGAAACGTACTCAACGGAAAATATATGTATATGCCATTAAACAAACTTCTCTGGAAAATTTTTAAAATCCGTGTTACCTTCAAATATACGGTTGATATATTCATGCAGAAAATACAGCATTGTTTTGTCAATAGATAATCTTTTTCCTGTTATAGAATTAATTGGATTTATCACAAAATGGATATGAGGATAACAGGAATTTCCAAAGTTGTCTTTTACATGAAGCGCAAAAATATATTGTGTACCGGGTTCAAAAAACCCCATAAACATATATCCATATCGGAGATATTGCTTGGGAGAATGTCGTTCTTCTTTGCTGAAAGACAGAATACAATGAATAACGCGTTTGCAGCTTGTCTTGTTATATATTCGTTGTACCACAAGAAAAGAATCGGCCATTCTCTCAATCTCCTTTTTGGTATTGCCATATGCATGAAAGATATTGTGAGGATTTTTCGCAGGATTTAAGACATAATTGATTACATTTCTAATGGTTTCTTTCGTCTTAAAATCTCCTTTAATTATTTTAAAGTAGACCATATATAATCTATCTCCTTTTTCAACTCTTCAATAAAAGCTTTTCTTTTTAGAGTTCCATTTTCCAACTGTATTAGCAATAAATCTAGCTGAGTTAGTAGACCAACTAATATTTGGTTGGTATTATCTGCACCTCCATATAGACAACTCTTTAGACAATATTCACTTGAATTAATGGCTCCTGATTTTTTTGATAATTTTAAAATTTTCTTCTTTTGTTCTTTTGAACATCTGAAATTCATAGTACAGTCTTTTTTTTCGTAACTCATAATAAAAACTCCTTTTCATAAATTCTATATTCTGTATTCTATATTTAATATTTAAAACTTAAAAATTTTCTTTATATATCTATCTTTATATATTTATAGCAAGGTTAGAGTATTGTGTTACATTTTTGTTTTTTCTGAATGCTTACTTCGCTGTTATATTGAAAATATTTTTTTATCTCTCTATATTTTTATTGCAGATAAAAATCTACAACGCTCTACACACTCTGATAATCAATAAAAAAGGAGTGTGATTAAAATGAAATCAATCACAAATTTATGTGAAAAACTATATTGTGCGCATCAAAAAAAATTAAACTTATACATTATTACACTGAACAAAGGAGGACGCACCAAATGAGAAAAAGAGAATCCCTCCCTGTTCCATTAAATGAGAAGCGTCTGCTTAGTCTTACAGAATTCCAGGCTTACTGTGGACTTGGCAGAAACGCCGCCCTGAACCTCTCAATTAAAGCGAAATGCCGGTTCGACTCAGGAAGCCGCCGGATATTGATTGACCGGGTTCAATTTGACAAATGGTGTGAAAATAATTGTTTTTAGGAAAGGAGCATTTGGTCAATGGCAGTAGATAAAAATGGTAAGAAACTTCCACCAGGTATTACCTACAGAGCAAAAGAAAACCGCTATATGGGACGTTTTGCCTACCATGGGGAACGCTATACGGTATACGGAAAGACCCCAACTGAAGCAGATCGGAAAAAGAATAATCTGCGCTATGAAGTAGAGCATCATACCTATATAAAGGAAGAAAATCTGACGTTTGGAAAATGGTTTGCAATCTGGATTCAGAATTATAAAGAACCCTCTGTGAAAGCTGGGACAGTAGGCGTATACAGACAGAATTACAATGCTTACATCAAAAATATCTTTGGAGACAAACAGCTGCGTGACATTCGCACAGACCATATTCAGCAGTTCTATAATGGTATGGCATCAAAAAATTATTCCCATAATACCCTGGAAATCTGCCGTGCCATACTAAACGGAACATTTTCACAAGCTGTTAAAAGTGAAATTATCCGAAAAAATCCCGTGTCAAACGCAGTCTTGCCGCGAGATAATAAGAAAAGAAGTGCAAGGGTTATGACCGTGAATGAGCAGACCTTATTTCTTAAATATGCCGCAAATACAAAATACTATGCCTTGTATGAAGTCGCATTGTTTACGGGAATGAGAAGCGGAGAACTCAGAGGGCTGCGCTGGGAAGATGTCAATTTTCAGAAAAGAGAAATTCATGTGGCCTGCACTCTTACTTATCAGGACAGCACATACCACTCAGAAACGCCTAAAACACCCACCAGCGACCGTTTGATTCCCATGACAGAGAATGTATATGAGCAATTAAAAAATCAGCGAAAAGAACAGGTTAAAAACCGCCTCACAATGGGTGAGCTCTGGGATCCCTTATATGGTTTTGAAAATCTCGTGTTTACCAACTTGTACGGCCGTCCAATTAATCGCGCCCAATTCAAGAAAGAGATTGATAAAATCGTAAAGAAAATGAATGATAATGGTATTCCATTTGCCCATATTACCCCACATACGTTCCGACATACCTTCGCAACAAGAAGCCTGGAAGAAGGAATGCCGCCCAAAATTTTACAGACAATTTTAGGGCACAGTGATATGTCAATGACAACAGAAATATATGCCCATGTTCTTCCTGACAAGAAGTCTGAGGAAATGAAGCGTCTGGAGCAGGTATATTCGAGAATGCGGCAAGATGGTGTCAAAATGGTGTCAGAACAGACGTTTGATGTTTTACCGGCACCGATCGAAAAGACATAAATGCCCATTTACCCTGAAAAATCAAGGAAAACTCAAAAAATACCCCGCCTGCTGCACTCGGCGAACAAGCGAGGTATAAAAAAGGGGAGGATAAGTATTCATTTCCTCTTTTGTAACTGTTAGTAGTATTGGCGTTTTCCGGAAATCTATTCAGGGATATCCGTATTTTTTCAAAAAATTTTTCAGGCCCGGCGCGGGAGATTTCCCGGCCGGGCCCGTTTACGTTTCCCAGACGGGCCTGTCTGCGGTTTCCGCCGGATCTCTTTAATCCTCCCGCTCCACTTCCGTCAGTTCCGTTCCGTCGTAGAAAAACTTCAGAATATCTTCGTAGGTCTCCCCCGCCTTCGCCATGCCCTGGGCGCCGTTCTGGCTCATTCCGGCCCCGTGACCGTAGCCTCCGCCGTAGATGCGGAAGGAATTTCCGTCTTTTTCAATGGCGATAAAGGCGCTGGGAAGAGTTTCCTGGCCTGTCATGGTGGTTCCGTCCTTCCTGCGGATGGTGAGGGACGTACTGCCCAGAATGGAGCGCACCTGGCTCTGGCCGATGAGGGTCTTGACGCCCTCGGAGCCGGTGATCTCCAGCTCCCGCACCACGCCGCCGGCGCCTCTGGACTTGACCGTAATGTTCTCCACCGTTCCGATTCCCGTCACCTTCTGGCTCAGGATCTCGCTGGTAGTAGTCGTCTGCCAGCGGAACATGGCATAGTCAGAGTCGTAGGCCCGGTAGCTTCTGTCCCGGATGAAATTGTAGAAATCCACATTGTTCTGCAGATCATAGCCGTTGGGATTGGATCCCAGCATCTTGCTCTTTAAATAGGGCACCGCGTCCGGATCTCCTCCCCAGATGCTGCCGTCGGCAGTGGACCCGCAGGAAGTGGAGAAGTAAAACGCCTCCACAGGATCCCCGTCGTAAGTGAGAATCTGTCCGTAGGTCTCATCCACCGCCGCGTCTGTCCGGCTGTTGGTGGAAATGTTGTTGTACACCTGATAGGCGGTGCTGTCGTCCACATGGGCGCCGTACTGGCTGTAGCCGTTGGCCTGGATCTGCCGGTAGGCGTAAGTGCGGGCGCAGACCGCCTGGGCCTTCAGCGCCTCCTTCTCGTAGCTGGCCGGCATCTCGCTGGGAACCACCCGCTTTAAGTAGTCTTCCAGGTACAGCTCATTGACCAGAGCCAGGCCGCCCTGCTCCGAGGAAATTTCCAGCCTGCCTTCATAGGAAGGCGTTCCCTGGCTTCTCTCAATGGAATTTACGGAAATTTCCTCCCCGTCTGCCGGCTGCACAATCAGACGGCCGCTGTTCAGCCGGGATTCCTCCGCCGATATGGTAAATTCCTCCCCGGCCTTCACCGTTTCCGTGCCGCCGTCCGCCCAAGTGAGGGTCATATCTCCTCTGCTGCTTATGGTGACCGACGGATGGAACAGCGAGTGGAAACCGGTGTCCATCAGCAGCACCCGGATCGTGTCCGCGTCAAAGGTCCTGACAATCAGCGCCGCGCACACCTGGCCCCCGGAAATCACAAATTCCTGATTGTCATAACCCACCAGAATGTCCTTTGTCTGTTTCCGCTCAAAGGTGCCGTAAGTCTTAAACACCTGGAACGTGGGGCTTAGGGGCAGCTCCCCATATCCCTCGATCTCAATGAAATCGCCTCCAACCGCCAGCACGCGGCCGGTGAGCCGCTCTTTTTTCACCACAGCGCGGCGGACTTTTCCATCTTTCAGATGGAGATCCACAATATTATTGTAAAGCTCCTGCTTTTCCTCATCATCGAATCCGGTTTTCATGGTTTTTGTGATTCCGCCCACGTAGACCAGACATTCCCCGTCTTCTCCCTCGGCGATCCACACATTTTCATAGACCACTTCATCCGATTCCGGCTCCTCGAAGCGAATCAGGCTGCTTCCCCGGTACAGCGCCTGGCTCTGCCGGTCCACATACCGCTCCAGGGTCATCCCCTCGCAGTCCAAAACTCCCGCGCTGGTGTACACAGCCCAGGAAACTTCCTCCCCGCCGTCTCCCACCTGGTAGATGGCAATGGTCTCCTCCTTTACCTGGTTCTCCCGGTCCACAGCGTTTAACATGGAATCGTAAAACAGCCACCACTCGTCCTGGGGCATGGGATTATCCCGGTTATTCACCGTCGCCCTGGCCCGGTTTCTCAGAGAGCTGGAAATCCGGGACGCCAGATATTCCACCTCGCCGTAAGTGATGTAACCCTCCGCGCTTTCTTCTGTAGCCGGAGTTCTCTCCTCATCCAGGTAGCCGTTCTCATACAGATAATCCATGTATTTCACGTACCACGGATCCGTCTGACCCGCCTGGAAATGGGACGCTTTATCCTCCAGGAAGCTCTCGCACTCCTCCCGGGACACCAGGGCAAGCACCGCCGCCCTGGACGCCTCCCCTCTGGATATTCCGTCCTGTACCGGTTCATAAATCACAATGCCGATCATCAGCAGCAAAATCAGCACAGGGATGCCGATGATCCAGCAGATCGCTTTCCAATCCTTCATTTAATCCTCTTGCTTTCTGACGTATGTTTTCTGGTCGTTTTCTATATAGTCTAGTTCCGCATAGTCCTGGGTATTACAGGATAATCCTTTTTTCCGAAGGAAATGCTCCACGCCGTCCTTGCCCAGATTGTAAAGCACTGCAAAGGTAGGCACTCCGATGATCATGCCCACAAAGCCGAAAAGTCCCCCGAACAATAAGATGGAAAAGAGGACACCGAAACTGGAGATGCCCGTGGAATCTCCCAGGATCTTCGGTCCCAGAATATTTCCGTCAAACTGCTGAAGCAGGAACACAAAAATGATGAAATACAGGCACTGCAGCGGATTCACCAGCAGAATGAAGAAAGCGCTGGGGATCGCGCCGATAAATGGCCCGAAAAATGGAATTACATTGGTTACGCCCACGATCACGCTCACCAGCATGACATAGGGCAGTTTCATCAGGGACATGCCGCAGAAGCAGAGAATTCCAATGATCAGGGAATCCAGCAGCTTTCCGATGATGAAACCGCCGAACACCTGATGGATAAACCGCAGCTCCCGGACTGCCCGGTTCGCAATTTTTAAGGGAAAAATACCGTAGATCACTTTCTTTCCGTGGGTGCAGAACGAATCTTTAATATTCAGCATGTAGGCGGTGACGATCACGCCGATAAATACATTTTTCAGCACGGTCATCACATCCAGCACACTGCTGGAGACCCTGGAGACCACGTCCCACAGGTTCTGCAGAAAGTTTTCGTCTAAGTTGGAAAGGCTGGGAACGATGTTCCGGTTGACCCAGCTCTGAAGCTCCAGCCCTGTGGCGTTAAAAAGGGCGGTTACCTCCTCCGCCAGTTCCGGATTGTCGTCGAGACAGTCCAGAAGCCACCGCTCCAGATTGTTCAGATTGCTGGGAAGAGAATTGATGATGCCTGTTATGCTGTTGATCAGCTGAGGGATCAGGATTGCCAGAAGTCCGCTGACCACGGCGAAAAGAACAATCAGGCTGACTGCCGTAGCCAGACTTTTTCCCATCACTCTGGCACGCTTTTCCAGTTTCATCCGTTTTTTCAGGAACTGCTCCGTTCCGTCGGCCACCCGGTTGTAGATGGGCGTGAGAAGATAGGCCATCACGCCGCCGTAAATCACCGGCATCAGAATATCTGTCAAAAATGCAGCCAGCCTTCTCACCTTTTCCATATGGATCATGACAAAAACCAGCAGGATGCAGGCGGAAATGACCAGAAACGCAGTGATTCCCCAGTATAAGTAAGTTGAAAATTTCCGGTTTTTCATGGTATTCTCCAATATCTGTCTTTTTTCATATAGTCTAGCACACTTTTCCGAAAAGATAAAGCGGCGATCGCTCGCCGCTTTTCTCTTTTGTAATCCCAAAATGCCGTCTCTTACTGTTTGACTCCTAGCCTTGCTAGGTGGGCAACCTCACTCAAGCTTCTGCCTTCCACTCGTATCGGAGGCCTGACATCCGCTTGAAAATATTGGAATCCCTTACGTCATACTGTAGGTTCAAATGAAGTAAGAGGGTCGAACATCCCAGGAATCACAAACTCTTTTTTTAAACTGTAACCCATTATACAACAGTTCCCGTTTTTTTTCAAGCCGCTTTTATTTCCTTTTGCGGAGACATTTTCCATGTCCTTTTTCTGCGGGAAAATGCTGTCAGGCGCTGCACGCCCGCTCCAGTCTGTACTGGTCCATATACAAATCCAGCTCTCTCAGCAGATCATCGCAGGAGTCGCTGAAAATCCGTAACTCTGACGCCTGAAAGGCGTGAAGAGAAATCACATCGAGAAGTGCTTTCGCATTGACTGTTCTGCCGCCGCATACTAATTCCGCTTCATATTCGTGACGGCCGATAATCTCCATAAACTGCATGATGGAATCCATATTCCAAAAAACAATCTCTGTTTTTGTCATGGGGTTTATCTCCTCTTCGCTTTCGTACTTTTATATGATATTCTTCTGTTTATACTATTATAAACGGGGCCTCTGGGAAAATGCAAGATTTTTTAACAGAAATTTCATTTTTTTGAAGACTTTCCCATGGCGGGCCCGTTATAATAGGTAGGACGGAAAGGGGGCGGGAACATTAATGCAAATGAACAGCTGGAGCAGATGATCGATCAGTACCAGAATCTGGTCTACTCCATCTGCTATCGTCTCACGGGAGACTATTTCGAGGCGGAGGACTTAGCGCAGGACACGTTCCTGTCTGCCTACAAAAGTCTTTCCGCTTTTGACGGAAAAAATGAGCGGGCCTGGCTCTGCCGCATTGCCACCAACAAGTGTATCGACTACTTGAAGCGGGCTGGCAGACGGTCTGTTCCCACGGAAGACAGCTTCTTCGTCACCGTCCCCTCCGACGGCAGCTCTCCGGAAAACACTGCTCTGGACCGCGCCGTCCGGGAAGAACTGCTGCGCTGCTGTATGGCTTTAAACCAGCCTTACCGGGACGTGGCCATCGATTATTTTTATTACGAGCTCAGTATCAACGAGCTGGCGGCAAAGACAGGCCGCAATATAAAAACGCTTCAGACGCAGGTTTACCGCGCGAAAGCCATGATACGGAAACTCTATGGAAAGGAGGATGCAGGCCATGGAACATACGGATCTCACCAGAGACTTGCTGGAACAGGTAAAAAAGGATGACCTGGCAGCAGAAGAATTCGCTGACTATATTGAGGAAAATTTTCTCATCCGCGCCCCCGGAGATTTAAAATCTTCCGTGATGAAGCGCTGCAGCCAGCCGGATGTGAAGCTGCCCGCCGAAGCCAGGAAGCTCTCCCATCGAACCCGCCTCCTCCTTTACAGCCTGAAGGTGGGAACGGCTGTGGCCGTGAGCGTACTGCTGCTGGCCCTGCTCCCCTCTTCGCTTCCTGCCGGACCGGACATCCGTTTTTCCGTTCCCTTCTATCAGAAAGCCCGGCAGATCACCGACAATCTGAACCGAATGTCTTATGAATTATCCAATTGGGAGGTCTACTTATATGACGAGAAAAAAGAATAAATTTCTGACGTTCTGCTGTTCCCTGCTGCCGGGAGCCGGAGAAATGTACCTGGGCTTTATGAAGCAGGGCGTCAGTCTCATGGGCATCTTCTTTCTGATCTGGGCCGTCAGCGGCATCCTGAATCTGCCTGCCCTGCTCTTTGTCCAGCCGGTCATCTGGTTTTACAGTTTTTTCCATGTGCACAACCTAAACTCCATGCCGGATGAGGAATTTTACGCCGTGGAGGACGATTATCTCTTCCATCAGAAAGATTTCCCGTTCCTGAGCCGTCAGTGGCTGCAGAAAAACCGGAAAGCCGTGGCCGCCGTGCTCATTGTCCTCGGAGTCATCCTCCTCTGGAACTATCTGATGGATTTTCTCTACATGGTCATGGGAATGTTTTCTATCTCCAGACGGCTGTACGCGGCCTTCCGCATGTTCGGATCCTTCTCCCTCCGGGCGCTGTTTTCCGTCTTTATCATCGTGCTGGGCATCCATCTGATCCGGAACAAGAAGCAGGAGCTTCACAGGGAGGATTCCTCCTCAACGCCCCTCCTGCCGGGAGAGAGCACCAAGGATTGTTAAAGGCTGTTTGCCAGGCAAACAGCCTGAGGGGTGGCTGCGCCACCCCTCGCCGCAGGAAGGCCTTACGGCCTTCCTGTTTTTATTATCTTGAAAACTCAGCATCCCCCAAAAGGTGTGTAGGGACTGCCGCAGGGCATATTGGGGCAGGCGCAGCTTCCGCTCCCGTTCCCTGATCTGCCGGACAGGGGCACAGTCTGCCGGGACCGGGCTGTCTGCTGCTGCATCTGGCCTCCGCCTCCCGTCATTCCCGCCGCGCTCCGCGGTGTTCCCGCTGCCATGCCGGCAGTCTGTCTCTGAGCCGCGGGAACGGTTCTCACCGTCGGCTGCATGACATTTCCCGTCTGAGCTCTGGCGGACGCCCCGCCGGACACTGTCCCGTTCCCGAACTGCATCCCGTTTCCCGTCTGCGTCCCGCTTCCGGACTGCGCAGCGCCGGACTGCGCGCCGTTTTCTCCGCTCTCCATCTGCCCGCCTCCGGACGCTCCGCCGGGCTGGAGCACCGTCTCCTCTCCCGCCTGGGAACCGTTCTCGGGGGGAGTGATCACAGACGGAGGAACCTGAGGCTGATGTTCCGTCCCATTTTCCGGCTGACTGCCTCTCACCTGGTCAAAAGCGGGATTGAAGGCGTAGAAGTTTCTGGAATCCAGGTGATCCTGGGTAATCCGCAGAGCTTCACCGAAACGCTGGAAATGAACGATCTCCCGCTCTCTCAGGTACCGGATGGGATCGCACACATCCGGATCCTTCACCACCCGGAGTATGTTGTCATAGGTGGTGCGGGCTTTCTGCTCTGGGGCGACCTTGTAAAGACAACTTACAAAAATACGAGGAAGAACAGATAAACCATCCCTACAATTTTCCGGTGAATAAAAAATGACTAAAATCATATAGCTTGACATTGCTTTTTTTATAAGATACAGTATTACTCATAAAAGACGGGGGACAATATGATATGATAGATATTCTTATTGGGATTATTGCAACAATAGCATCAACAGTTATTCTTGGCCTTTTTGGAATGTTTATCATTACACCATATAGAAACCATCAAGAAATCTTTAAAAAAATACTACGTATAATTAGGAATTATGAAGATCCACGAAAATATCAAGGGCAAATGCTTCCCTCTTCTCTGATGGTAGATTGTATAGAAAAGCAGATATGCCAGATAGAAGAAGTTTTTGACCTAATGGATGAGCAGAAAGATTTAAATCCGGTTTTATATAAACTATTCGGATATGAAAAAACTGAAGGCTTGCTCCATATTTTATTCGAGTACATTAGAAATCCAATTATGTTGAAAGATTCTAAAGAGTTTGACGATGAATATTTGCTGGATACCGACAAAATTTTTTCCAATATAAAAAAGAAAGCACGATTTCCTTGGATAAAATTTGGAATCATCACCTTGATATTATTATTACTATTCATTAGTATTTTAGTAACCCTTTTTAAGTTAGTCATAGTTTCAAATTGTAAAATATAAAAACAAGTCATTGAATACCGCCCAAACGAGACTACGGGCGGTATTTTTGTAGCTTGGCAAGAAAGGAGGAACTACCCCACCGGGGCCTGATGAAAAGTCAGGCCCCTTTTTTCATGCTCAAAATCAGGAGGTAAACGTGTATGCCAGATGATAAAACCACAAAAGCCCCGGAGACGGCAGCGCCGGACACCGGGCCGGGCAAGCCCCCGGAACAGGCTCCCGTCAAGGAACCTGTGAAAACCGAACCGCCCACGCCGGAACAGAAGCCCCCGGAGCAGGCTGCAGACAAAGCCGCACCGCCGAAGGATAAGGAGGCTCCCACTTCCGAGAAGGCAGGCGCAGAGAAAAGCCCGAATGTTTCCGTCT
>DXFU01000010.1 GCA_019114305.1 Candidatus Hungatella pullicola
AAGAATTTCTATAACCTTTCTTGGGGAACCAGTAGAACCCAGCATCTGTAACGCGGTAGCTATTTGTTCTTTTGTGTATTTCATCGTTAGTCACGATGTGCAAGAGTCCAACTTTTTGTCCGCACCCCCAATTCACCAAAGAAAATTCAAAGTTACCAATAAGAAAAAAGAAAGTGTAAATACTACGAATTTTAAGTTTATGATTCCTCATCTCAGTTTGGTTGTTCTCACAATCCTTGCTATTTTAAAATTTCTTTATGGGAAATATGGTATGGCTCTTATAGTCAGCAGCATTATTATTTTCTGGCTGTTTTACAATCTTCAGGCTTTGATTTTTGCTGTTTTCTTTATGATGGGGAGAAAATCTTACCGGAAATTTGAGAGGATCCGGGCAGATGAAAAGATAAGGATCACAGTCCATGGGAAATCGTATGAAGGAAGGACATTGGATGTTTCGGAGGAGGGAATGGCTTTTTGTCTTGAAAAATCCTTTTACATGCCAGACAATGAAGCCTTTGAGATTCTGGTTGAAACACCATTCTACAGAGCCAGATTATCTGCGAGCCTGGCTTATATGAGGGAGATTAACAAGGGCTATTGCTATGGCGCTATGGTAAAACCTGAGTCGGAGAAGGATCTGCGTCAGTACCTTCAGATTATTCATGACAGGCCGCATACCCATCCTAAGGAATTGGATATGTGGATGACAGCTTATGACGATATTATTAAAAATATATACAGAAGATTTAAGAAAACCTTGATTCATAAAAGAAAAGCTCTGCGAATCCCTATACAACAGGAGATTACATTCTCAGAGGATGTAAAAGGGTATGTCATAGATTTTAATTACCATTGTCTGGCTGTAAAGAATCTGCAGATGGGGCAGTGGGATGGAAGAAGTCCTCTGAAATGGGAACTGGAGGACTGTGTTCTGTATCTGAGAAAAAGGGAACAGGATCAGGATAAAAGACAGACTGTCTTGCTGGAAATAGAGAACTTGTCCAAGCTAACGGATCAGGGAATCTGTCTGACAGAGATTGCCGGAATGATAAAGAAGAAAGGAAATAGATGACAATGACAATTCTCAAAGGAATTCTTACCATCAGTTCTCTGGCAGGATACTGCATTTTTGCAAAGGAAAAAACAGACATAAGAAAGGAATTTATACCGCTGGCGGCTTTTTCAGCGGTTTCCCTGATTCTGTATTTTGGAGGATTGGGAGGAATGCTTTTGCCTGCCGCTGCCGCAGTGTTTGTCATTGGAATTTCTCTGTGCATGTACAAGCTTTGCAGATTTAGAAGAGATGGTATTTTCTATGGAAAGCCGGAAATCTTTGAAATCTGTTTTTTTGCAGTAGGAGGCATGTTTTTTCTGCTGTCGTTCTTTCTGAAGATGCAGCATTATGATAATTTTTCTCACTGGGCTGTTATTGTGAAAAATATGGTGACCACCAATGGATTTCCGGCAATGAGTGATGACATGGTTGCTTTTAAAGATTATCCCACTGGGATGAGCGTTTTTATTTATTATATCTGCCGCTTTTGGGGACACAGTCAGGGGATTATGCTGGCAGCTCAGAATTTGATTCTGCTTTCTGCGTTCTTGGCTATATTTGGAATGGTCAGGGAAAGAAGAAGATTTTTGGTGTACACCTTTCTTGCCATGGGATTTTCAATCACCTCTTATCTGAATCTCACCATTCGAATAAACAATCTTCTTGTGGATTTTCATATGCCCATAATTTCCCTGGCTGCTATAGCAATGATTGACTGTTATGAGGAGGATATAAAGAAGACAGCCTTTCTTCTTGTCCCTGTTCTTGGATTTCTGATGATCATAAAAAATACGGGAATGATTTTTACTTTGTTTCCAGTATGTTACCTTGTTTATGTACTGGTCAAAAACAGAGCTTTTTGGAAGAAAGCAGGGTATTTTATTCTAATCTTGGTATTGGCCCTAATGCCGGGTTTACTTTGGAGCAGACATATGGATCAGAATCTGTCAGGGTTTGAACAGAAGTTTTCCTCCCAGTCTCAGTCAGAAGAATACGCTTCCGCAGATGAATCTCAGCGGGAGGAGATTGCGGTAAAATTTCTGGAGGAAGCTACAGATCTGTCTGGCCGGGCTGCAGTCAGCTTTTGTCTGTGGAATGGAGCTGCTCTGTCCGTTTGTCTGTATGTTTTGCTGAGAAAGAAAAAATGGCTGAAGCTGTTTACAGCTCTGTTGGTTCTGGATCTGGTAACCGTTTTGTATTATGGAGGAATCCTGTACCTGTATTTATACCGAATGCCGGCAGCTGAAGCGGTTATTCTTGCGGGATTTGAGAGATATGCCTGCAGTATTATGGTATTTTTTGCAGGAGGTCTTATAATTGCTGCAGCGAAAGATATAGAAGCTGCTTTTTATATTAAAAACGTGCAGGGCAGTACTTACCGCGCGTTTCTCTCTCCTGTGACGAAACAGAGGTACCAGAGCGCAGTTCTGACTACAGTTATTATTTTATTTAATTTTTTATATTCTGAGATGACGGGGTTGTTGGAAACTCGAATGCAGTATTCAGACAGTATTGCCGGCCGAGTTGAGCAGCTGGTAGGAGACCGGTGGTATGACAAGGAGGACAGCAGCCGGTATTTGGTGCTGGGAACAGATGAAGATGGAAAAATTACCAATCATCAATTATCCTATACAATGAAATATTTTCTTTATGCCAGCAAGGTAGATACCATGGAAGCTATGCCAGTGAATGATTTGGAAAAAATACTGGGAAACTATGATTTGGTTATTATTTTTGACAAGGCAGCGGTTTATGGAAAGCAGGAGGCTGTTCAAGTGATTCAACAGAAAGAAATTTGGAAAAGTGAAGAACTGAGAGAAATTCTTCAAAAAATATAATTAATTCAAAATTTAATACACTATTAATTGTTTTTATAATAAATATTTCGTATATTATGTATAAATGCTTCAACTTTATTGCAAAATGCTAATAATAATTTTTGTTAATCCTGATGGAATGATTTCAATATTTTATGAGAAGGGACCCGAATTTCGAGTCCCTTCTCATTTTCAAAACTTTTAATCGTGAAGTTTCATGCTGTGAAGCATTTTGACAAAATTCGGATCGCTGTGATCCACGATTTCGCTGTGGCCTAAGTCCAGCTTGGCAATCTCTGCCATGTCTTCATCGCTTAAGGAAAAATCCCATACATTTATGTTCTGCTCTATACGGTCTTTGTGAACGGATTTAGGAATCACCACTACGCCTCTCTGAATATTCCAGCGTAGGGCCACCTGTGCTGGGGTTTTGCCGTATTTCTTTCCGATTGCAGTCAGAACCGGATGGGTAAAGATACCGTGATTCCCCTCAGCGAAAGGTCCCCAAGCTTCGGGAACTACACCGTATTCTTTCATCAGTGCCAGAGCGTCTTCCTGCTGGAAGAAAGGATGAAGTTCTACCTGGTTAACTGCAGGAATAACATCAACGGTCTCGCACAGATCAGCCAGACGGTTGGGATAGAAGTTGCAGACGCCAATGGCTTTTAAAGTACCAGCTTTGTAAGCTTCTTCCATAGCACGGTAGGCTCCCATGTAATCGCCCATGGGCTGATGGATCAGATATAAATCAATATAATCTACTCCCAGTTTTTTCAGTGAGGTTTCAATTGCCTGTTTGGCGCCTTCATAGCTGGCATCCTGTACCCACAGCTTGGTGGTGATGAAAAGCTCTTCCCGGGGAACGCCGCATTTTGCGATGGCAGCGCCTACGGCTTCTTCGTTCATATAGGCAGCTGCCGTATCAATAAGACGATAACCAGCCTCTATGGCATCCAGTACGGCCTGCTGGCAGACCGCTGGATCAGGTACCTGAAATACGCCGAAGCCTTCCAGAGGCATTTTGACGCCGTTGTTTAATGTAACAGTATTCATGATGTTCATATTCAGTTCCTCCTTGCATAATGAAAAATTCAATTTTTGTTTGCTGCATAATGGGGACAGACAGCTGTTTACAGGTTCAGCCGCAATCCATTGAGCTGCCGGGCTGTGTAAGCGCAGCGGTGATCAATAATCTCACTGTGACCAATGTCCAAAGGAGAAATCATGTCCATATCCCGTTGGGTCAGAGAAAAATCATGGATATCCAGATTTTCTGCCATATGATCTTTACGGACGGACCTGGGAATGGCGGAGATCCCTCGCTGAAAATGCCAGCGAAGTACTACCTGTGCCGGCGTCTTTTTGTAGCGGCCGGCGATTTTCTGAAGAACCTTATTGTTAAAGATATCTTTCTGTCCCTCACACAGAGGCCCCCAAGCCTGGGGAATGACCTGATATTCCTCCATAACGGCCAGCGCTTCCTTCTGCTGAAAGAACGGATGAAGCTCCACCTGATTTACCATAGGAGGGATATCGCTGTTCATGCACAGATCCACCAGCCGGTCAGGATAAAAATTGCTGACGCCGATGGCCCGGACCCAGCCCTCCCGGTAGAGATGTTCCAATGCCCGCCAGGAGCTGTAATAGTCGCCGAAGGGGTGATGAATCAGATACAGGTCAATGTAGTCAGTTTCCAGTTTTTTCAAAGAACGGTTGAATGCGCTGAGAGTCTGGTGGTAACCGGAATCTTCCAGCCATAGCTTGGTAGTAAGAAAAATTTCTTCCCGGGGAATTTCCGACTGAGCCACAGCTGCGCCAATGGAGGATTCATTTCCATAGGCAGCAGCTGTGTCAAACAGCCGGTATCCCAACTTCAGAGCCTGGCTGACACAATGCTGACACTCTTCACCGTTTGAAATCTGAAATGTTCCATATCCCATTAAGGGCATGGAGACACCGTTTGGCAAAATGGCATGCTCCATAGTTTTCACCTCTGAGTGTTGCTTAAGATTCTGAAATAATTGTAAGCTCTATGTTTCAAAATGTACAATGCTAATTTTTAAAACTGCTATACATAAGATGAATACTATATATTGAAAACAGCCGGACGATATGATATTCTGATGAAAATGATAGGAGGAGGGAATTATGCTGGAGATCTATCAATTGGAGCAGCTGATGGCAGTTGCGGAATACGGAACCTTGTCCGAAGCGGCCCAGGCTGTACATTTATCCCAGCCGTCTATGAGCCGTTCTATGAAAAAATTAGAGGATGACCTTCAAGTCCCCCTCTTTGACAGGCGAAAAAATAAAATTGCTTTGAATGAAAATGGAAAATTAGCCGTGGAGCACGCAAAGAAGGTACTGGATCAGCTTCAGCAAATGGAATACCATATCAGGGCCTTTGACCGCAGCAGACGGACGATTTCAATAGGAGCCTGCGCGCCGGTTCCCCTTGTGGATGGGGTAGAAAAGCTTACGGGTCTTTTTCCCACTATGTCAATCTGTTCTGAGATGCAGGAGAAGGAGCATTTGATTCAGGGATTGAAAGATGGAACCTATCAGATTATCATTGTGGCGGAGCCTGTAGAGGACAGTGAGCTGTACTGCGTAAAATGGGGGCAGGAACAGATTTACTTCTCCCTGCCCCCGGCCCATCCCCTTTCAGGAGCTTCCGGTCTGCATTTTAAAGATCTGGACGGAGAATCCATTCTTCTGTTTTCCCAGATTGGTTTCTGGCAGGAGATCAGCAGACGGAATATGCCTTTGTCCCATTTTTTGATGCAGCAGGAGTGGCGTGATTTCAAAGAATTGATGAGAGCCTCCGCTCTGCCGTTTTTTACATCAGATATCATCCTTCAAAGAGACGGAAGACCGGAAAACCGGGCCATTATCCCAATTTTAGACCAGGAAGCTACTGCAACTTTTTATTGTATATGTATGAAAAGCCAGTGGTCAAAATTTGAAAAATTTTTCAGCAGCTTTCAGAAGCAGAGATGATCCGGATGGCTGAAGGAGAAAATTCCTATATTGATGAAAGATTTTTGTAGAAAGAAAGTACGTGATCAAAATCCGTTTTGTCCGGATGTCCTTTGGCAATTCCCCCTATCAGCTTAAATGGGCCAAAGGTATTAAAACCAAAGCAGCCGAATTCTCCAAGAATTTTTGCCTTTCTGGTAAGGACCGCTTCTGTGATGGCTTTGGTGTAGCCATTTTTTTCAGCGCCGTAAGTATAAATAAAGAAGGTCTCCTTTCCAACAGGAAAATTTTCTTTCGCAAACTTCAGCAGGGTTTTGTGAAACTTGGAGTAGTAGATACCGGAGGCGAAACCGATCCGGTCATATTCAGATAAATCAACAGCAGGATAGGCAGTTATATCAATTAAAGTAACGGGATTTTTTTGAGCAATGGTATTCAACAGCTTTTTGGTATTGCCGTGATGCTTGGAATAGTAAACAATAGCAGTTTTCATTGGCGTATCCTCCTTGACAAAATAAAGTATGAAAATTATACTGTGTATCAAAAAAATATACAAGTACGCAGAATAAACATACATAGTACAAAAAAAGATACTGGA
>DXFU01000011.1 GCA_019114305.1 Candidatus Hungatella pullicola
AACCCGAAAACCTTACAGTACCTTATGGGACACTCTGACATCGGAGTAACCTTGAACACTTATACGCACATAGGTTACGACGACGCAAAAGAGGAACTGAAAAGGGTAGTAAATGCCGAGTAGTAAAATGGAGAAACAGCCCTTAATTTACTACTTTTTTTACTACTTTTGAGGGAAAAGATGTGCGAATTTATGCTGCGATATGCCACGGACAGGAGGAAAGAGCGAACGAGGGAAAGTACCGATAAATCAAGGAAATACAGTAAATTCAAGGAGTTTTAGATAGATGATTAGAATACTTTTTGTCTGCCACGGCAACATCTGCCGTTCCCCCATGGCTCAGTTTGTCATGGAGGATTTAGTCAGTCGCTGCGGTTTATCCGCACAATTCCACATTGCCTCCGCAGCTACAAGCACGGAGGAAATCGGCAATCCGGTTCATTATGGAACCAGGAATAAACTTGCCCAGTACGGAATTTCAACTGCAGGCAAATATGCCGTTCAAATGACAAAAAAAGACTATGGACAATACGATTATCTCATTGGAATGGAGAAAAGAAACGTAACTAATATGCTTCGTATTCTGGGAGACGACCCTCAGGGGAAGGTAAGCAGGCTTTTGGATTTTTCTGACCGTCCAAGAGATATAGCAGATCCGTGGTATACGGGAGACTTTGACACTACCTACAATGATATAGCAGAAGGCTGCCAGGCTTTGCTGAACCATATTCTTGAGACAAAAAATTTATAAAAGAAAAATGAAAATAGAATTCTTTAGAACCATGTAAGAAACGGATGCTTAAGGAAACCATATAATCTTATGTAAATAACTTCGCGTATCTATAGCATTACAGGAGGAAAAGAACTATGAGACCATTAAAATTCTCAGTTATAGGCTCTGGCTGGAGATCGTTGTTTTACTGTAGAATTGCACAGGCCTATCCGGATTTATTTACTCTTACCGGTCTTTTATGCAGAACTAAGGATAAGGCGGAACGGCTGATGAAAGAAGCAGGTGTGCCGGCAGTTTTGTCGGAAGAAGACTGTGTGAAAGGAAAACCGGATTTTATTGTGGTGGCAGTAAATAAAGAATCTATTTTTCCGGTAACAGCGTATTGGGCAAAGAAGGGGTATCCTGTTCTTTGCGAGACGCCTGCTGCTTTGGAGTTAGATGATCTAAAGAGTCTTTGGAATCTGTCCTGCCAGGGGGCTAAGATTCAGGTGGCGGAACAATATTTTCAGTATCCTTCTTACAGCGCTGCTGTTGCTGTGGCGCGGAGCGGAATTCTGGGGGATCCCTATGCAGTTGACATTTCTGCGGTTCATGATTATCATGCTGCCAGTATAATTCGGCGAATTCTTAATGTAGAAATGGAAAATATGGCTGTATTTGGCCGCTCCTATACCTTTCCAGTGGTTGAGACAGACTCCAGAAATGGCCTGATTCTTGACGGAAGAGTGGGAAATCGAAAAAGAACACGGCTGACCTTTGAATTTGAAAGTGGCAAAGCGGCTTTTTATGATTTCAGCAGTGTACAATATCATTCTACAATCCGTTCCCGTCATTTGAAGATTCAGGGACAAAGGGGAGAATTGGATGATCTTACTGTCCGTTATGTAGATGAAAAGAATCGGGGCAGAGAAAGCATATTAATGAATGAAGGCAGTGAAACCGGAATCTCAAGGATATTATTGGAAGGGAACGCAGTATACGAGAATCCATTTGCAGCTGCGGGGAAGAAGGTCCTGTCTCAAGATGAAACTGCAATTGCAGCGTTGATGGCCGGAATGGCAGACTATATTGATCATAATAAAGAAGTCTATCCTTTGTCAGAAGGGCTGCAGGACAGCTACATAAGGATTCTTATGGAACAGGCTTTAAGCACAGGTCAGTATATTGTTTCCCAGACTCAGCCCTGGGGTTAATGGTTTGCTTTGATTCCAACAAGACACACGGACAAAAACAGAAATCAAGTCAAATAAAAGCTTGTTTTCTGTTTTTTTGTCGTTTAAAGAGAAAAAATTTACACTTTATTTTTCTGTAAAAGAGGTATATAATGAGGTATACTATTCCATTTATTTTTTGCTTAATATGGCTGAAGGCCCATTGCCTTTAGCTGTCCTACGGTATTCTACCGAAGACTCCCGTGATTAAAAATAGATGCTGAGAAGAAAGAATATAGATAAGGAGAAAGACATGCGTGAAAAATTACAGACACTGCCGCTGACAGAGCTGAAAGAACTGGCTAAGTCTCAGGGAATTAAAGGCTGCAGCTCTATGAGAAAGGCCGAGCTGATTGATGTTCTGTGCAGCAAGTACAAGGAGGAAGAAAAGAAGGAAGAGACGCAGGAGGAAAAGGGGGGAGATTTTGCAGAAGAGAGGATAGAGAAAAGGTCAGAAGTAAAAGAGAGTAAAGGCAGGCAGGAAGAACGGGCCGGCACGGTAAAGGAAGAAGGAGTCCATGGGACCGGATATTCCCAGCAGGGACGGAGAGGGGGGCAGATGCAGAGAAAATTTGATTCAGCAAGACCCTATCGTCAGAATTCTGAGTTGTCCCGTCAGGACAATCAAAAATCTGATGCTCAAAGACCAGAGAATCAAAGGGAACACAGTCAGAGACAAGACAGTGGGAGAATGGATCCTGTGAGACAGGAAGGCCAGAAGCAGGATAATTTGAAAGGCGAATATCAGAACCGTGACTTGGAAAGAATCGATGTTCCAAGACAGGACGGAGTTAGGGGGGAATTTCAGCGGACAGACAGTTTAAGAGCAGAAACTCCAAAAGCAGAATTTCAGCCCAGTCCTGAACTTCAGGAGCTGGACAGCGGCATAGATGCCTGCGGAATTCTGGAGGTTATGCAGGATGGATTTGGATTTATCCGCTGTGAAAATTATCTTCCGGGAGAGAATGATGTTTATGTGGCGCCGTCCCAGATCCGCCGATTTAATCTGAAGACGGGAGATATTATCCTGGGAAGCAGGAGAGTGAAGACAGCTGCGGAGAAGTTTGCTGCTCTTCTCTACGTGAAGACTATCAATGGATATCCTGCTTCGGAAGCAGAACACAGACCTAATTTTGAGAACATGACTCCTGTTTTCCCCAATGAGAGACTTCATATGGAGACTTATGGAAGCAATTCTACAGCTATGAGGGTTCTGGATCTGTTGGCTCCTATTGGAAAAGGACAGCGAGGTATGATTGTTTCCCCGCCCAAAGCAGGTAAAACCACTTTGCTAAAGCAGGTGGCTCAGGCAATTACCAGGAACCATCCGGAAATGCATCTGATTATCCTTCTCATTGACGAGCGTCCTGAGGAGGTTACTGATATGAAGGAGTCCATTGTAGGAAAGAATGTGGAGGTTCTTTATTCTACCTTTGATGAGCTTCCCGACCGTCATAAAAGAGTATCAGAGATGGTGATAGAACGCGCGAAACGCCTGGTGGAGCACGGCAGGGATGTAATCATTCTTTTGGACAGCATTACCCGTCTGGCCAGAGCTTATAATCTTACAGTGTCTCCCAGCGGAAGAACGTTGTCCGGCGGTCTGGATCCGGCGGCTCTCCATATGCCAAAGCGATTTTTTGGAGCGGCCAGGAATATGCGGGAGGGAGGCAGCCTGACGATTTTGGCCACGGCTTTGGTAGACACCGGAAGCCGTATGGATGATGTTATTTACGAGGAGTTTAAGGGAACAGGCAATATGGAACTTGTTCTTGATAGAAAGCTTTCTGAGAAGAGAATTTTTCCGGCTATTGACATTTTGAAGTCAGGAACCAGGCGGGATGATCTTCTTCTTACTAAGGAAGAGGCAGAGGCAGTGGATGTAATCCGTAAAATGATTAATTCGTCCAAGCCGGAAGATTCCGTTGAGAAGATCATAGACGTATTTGCAAGAACCAGAACCAATGGAGAATTGGTGGAAGGAATCAAAAATGGAAGATATCTGGAATCAAGGTTCCGTTTTTAAGCATTTTGAGGCAGAAACGTATTTTTGTTTTCTTTTAAACAAGCAAAATTCTGCTTGCATTAAAAATGATTATATGATATACTATGTAAGCTGTTTATAAGGTAAAAACGGTTTTTTACCGCGATTTATAGAATCAAAGTATGCGAGGTGAAAATAATGAAGCAGGGAATCCATCCAAATTATTATCAGGCAAAGGTTGTTTGCAACTGCGGCAACGAGTTTGTAACCGGTTCTACAAAGCAGGACATTCACGTAGAAGTTTGCTCCAAATGCCATTCCTTCTATACCGGACAGCAGAAAACCGCTGCTGCTCGCGGACGTATTGATAAATTCAATCGTAAATATGGCGTTAAAACCGCTGAATAAGTTTAGAGCAAAGAAAAGGTTGAGATTGAGTGGAAACACTTTAGCTCAACCTTTTTTGAAATCTACAGATAAGAGTTTAAAACCAGCTTATTCTGATTTCCAGAAATCAGGTTCTGCAGGTAAAACAGTATTTAGTGCGGAAATGGAATAGAAAGGTGGTTTATAGATAAATGAAATATTCTGGTATTGGCGGACAGGCAGTGATTGAGGGCGTTATGATGAGAAATGGAGATGACTATGCCACTGCTGTGAGAAAACCTAACGGGGAAATTGAGGTAAAGAAGGATACTTATACCAGCATGACCCAGAAGGTTAAATTCTTTTCTCTTCCCTTTGTGAGGGGAGTGTTCAGTTTTGTGGACTCCATGATTCTTGGAATGCGTTCTTTAAACTTTTCCGCGGGATTTTTTGAAGACGATGAAGACGCGGGAGAACCATCGCGCTTTGAGCTGTTTTTAGAGAAAACCTTTGGCGAAAAGCTGGAGAAATATCTGATGGCAGCTGTAACCATATTTTCTGTAATAGTTGCTGTCATAATTTTTATGCTCTTCCCTTTGTTTCTGGCTGATTTGTTCCGGAATTTTATTACATCCGAGACCGTGATGGCCATTGTGGAAGGTGTGATCCGTATTGGGATTTTTATTGGCTATATTAAGATTATTTCCCGTATGGAAGAGATCCGAAGAACTTTTATGTATCATGGAGCGGAACATAAGTGTATCAATTGTCTGGAGCATGGACTGGAACTGACTGTGGAGAATGTAAGAAAGAGTACGAAGGAGCACAAGCGCTGTGGTACAAGTTTTCTTTTGATTGTTATGATAATCAGCATTCTGTTTTTCATGGTAATCCGGGTAGAGACGGTATGGCTTCGGTTTGCCAGCAGGGTGATTCTTATTCCGATTATTGCAGGTGTGTCTTATGAATTCCTTCGTCTGGCAGGCAGAAGTGAGTCAAAACTTGTCAATTTGTTAAGCCGTCCGGGTATGTGGATGCAGGGCTTAACTGTGAAGGAGCCGGATGATTCCATGATAGAAGTGGGAATTGCTTCTGTAGAGGCAGTTTTTGACTGGAGAAAGTTTTTAAAGGAAAATTTTCCGGAAAAATGAGAGGAGAAGATTTCTGTCTGCAGGGGAGAGCCGTTATGAAATGGAGGACGGTATGAGTCTTACAATGGAACAATTATGGGATGAGGGAAGGGCTTCTTTAGAACAGGCCGGGATTGAAGAAGCATCTCTGGATGCAAAGGTTCTGCTTATGGAAGCTTTTCATGTGGATATGACCCATTTCCTTATTGACAGAGCCAGGCCTCTGGAAGAGTCTCTTCCCTCTGTGGCGGTTTACAGAAACTGGATAGAGGAGAGAAAAAAGAGGATCCCTCTCCAGCAGATTTTAGGCAGCTGTTGGTTTATGGGACTGGAATTTACGGTTGACAGTCACGTATTAATTCCAAGGCAGGATACAGAAACTCTGGTAGAGATGGTTCTTAAGGACTATAGCAAAGAGGATCTGAAGGTACTTGATATGTGTACGGGAAGCGGCTGTATTGGCCTGAGTATTTGGATGCATATGGGGCTTGAAACGGTAACTCTGGCAGATATATCAGCAGAGGCTCTGGAAGTGGCCAGGATGAATGGAGAACGTCTGCTGTCCAGGAGAGAAGGCAAGTGGAAGCAGGAGGGAAATCTGGAAGAGCAGGAAGGTTTGCGGCTGACAGCCTGTTCTGGAAAAAGTCAGATCAGACTGGTGAAAACAGATTTGTTTTCCAGGATTTCTTCGGAAGACTGTTATGATGTGATTGTATCCAATCCTCCTTATATTCCCTCTAAAGTTATAGAAGGATTGGAGCCGGAGGTGCGGGTTTATGAGCCCAGGCTGGCTTTAGATGGAATGGAGGATGGGCTGCATTTTTACAAAATTCTGGCCAGGGAATGCAAAGAACATTTGATTCCGGGGGGAACGCTGTATTTGGAGATCGGTCATGATCAGGGGAATGCAGTGAAACGTCTTCTGGAAAATACCGGCTGGAGCCATGTTATGGTGGTGAAAGATGCTCCCGGCAATGATCGGGTGGTAAAAGCCGTTTACCAGCCCTAAAGACTGGATGTTACAAAAATCCGGGCAGATGGAAGGAATGTGTGTAATGCCCTGTCCCCCGTTGGCTAAGCCGGGCGGCAGGCTGGAATGGAGGAAAAAAGGAAATGTTTGATCGTTTAGATGATATATTAATTCACTATGAGGAACTGATGCAGGAGCTGAATAATCCTTATGTGACAGAGGATCAGAACCGTTTTCGCAAGCTGATGAAGGAGCAGGCGGATCTTGCCCCTCTGGTAGAAACTTATACAGAGTATAAGAAGCAGAAGCAGACAGTGGAAGACAGCCTGACTTTGCTGGAAGAGGAAAATGACGAAGAAATGAGAGATCTGGCTAAGGAGGAACTTTCGGAAGCCAGAAAGAAAATTGAGGAGTTGGAACAGGAGCTTAAAATCCTTCTTCTTCCCAAAGATCCCAATGATGATAAGAACATTATTTTGGAAATTCGCGCAGGCGCAGGAGGGGATGAGGCAGCTTTATTTGCTTCCGAGCTTTACCGCATGTATGTGAATTACTCTGAAAGCAAGCATTGGAAGGTGGAACTAATCAGTGTCAACGAAAACGGAATCGGCGGATTTAAGGAAGTAGTTGCCATGGTAACCGGCAAGGGAGCTTATTCCAAACTGAAATATGAAAGCGGTGTTCACCGCGTACAGAGAGTGCCTGAGACAGAAAGCGGCGGACGGATTCATACTTCTACGGCTACGGTTGCGGTTATGCCGGAAGCGGAGGAAGTGGATGTGGTGATTGATGAGAAGGACTGCCGTATTGACGTTATGCGTGCCTCTGGCAACGGCGGACAGTGTGTTAATACAACTGATTCTGCGGTTCGCCTCACCCATATTCCTACTGGAATTGTTATTTACAGCCAGACGGAGAAGTCTCAGCTTCAGAATAAAGAAAAGGCTTTTCGTCTGCTGCGTTCCAAGCTGTATGATATGGAGCTGGAGAAAAGACAGAATGCGGAGGCTGATGAGAGAAGAAGCCAGATCGGTACAGGAGACCGTTCAGAGAAGATCCGTACCTATAATTTCCCTCAAGGACGTGTGACAGATCACAGAATTAAGCTTACTCTTTATAAAATTGATTCTATTATGAATGGAGATATCCAGGAGCTGCTGGATAGTCTGATCGCGGCAGATCAGGCGGCGAAGCTGAGCCAGATGCAGGACAATTAAATAAAGATAGACTCATAAGTGAAAATGTGTGTTAAAGCTAGAAACCCTTGGAATCTGACGGGAAAGTCCATTTCAGATTCCGGGGGTTTTGTCTTACCCTCTTTTTGCTGGTGCCATTGCCGCATTTGGTTTAGAGGCGGAAGATATAATTGGACTGAGAAAATAAAATAGAAAAAGCACTTGATTATTTGGCTGAAATCAGGTATACTTTTCTTACACTTTTTCTAATTTTTCTAGGAAATATTTCTTTTTAATTATTCTTTTTATCTAACAAATCTTTTTATTTTCCACTATTTAACAAGACTGTTGTTTATCAGTTATGATTCGCTGTTGTTTCTTTTTTTATTGCTCATTATCTATATGACCCGGTCAGGGGATCTTTATTTTTCTATATCATTTCTTAGGGTATCTTTTCTTACCTGATTCCAATTTTTTTTAACCACTGACGTTTTGTACGCTGATTATGGAGGGATTTCTCTTTGCGACCGTATGCATGTTCAGAGGTGCAAGTCCGTAAGGAATGGGGCTGGATCTGAACATTTGGATTTGCCAATGAAAAGTCTAAAAAGAGAATTTTTCCCAGAACAATTTTACAGGAGATAAAGAGTTGGGAAGGGAGGATGTTCATGGTTTTTCGCAGATGCAGAGGGCTGATTTTCTGTCTGTTTCCGTTGATGTGCCTGAATAGAACTGTATTGACCGTACAGGCGGCTGAGGAGATAACCATGAAGACAGTAAGTCTTGATGAAACGCAGATGGTGGTGGAGTCTTCCGTATTTTTTCCAGGGCAGGCTGATGTGGGGGAGATTGCCAGACAGGAACTGCCGCCTTATTATGAGCCGGAACCTGGCGTGGTCTATTCGCTTTATGACTGGTATGAGACCAGTGAGGTGATAGAAGGAAGATCGGTAAGAGCAAGCAGTACTGTGTCTTATTACCAGGTAGAGTGGGGACAGGAACTGCCTGCGACACGGCTCATACAGGTGAAGGATCCGGATACAGGTCAGAGTGTGTGTGGGGAATTTCCTGTTTTGCAACGGAGAGAATCCAATGAGAGATGGGCCCCGGATTTTTCTTTTTCTTTGGTGTTTCACAGCTATGATTCGGATTATTTCCTTCTGGGAGAGGAGAAGATTCCTTTTAATGGAGATAAGCCTCAGCTGGAAGGGCAGGAATCTGCCCTTTTGGAAATGATCGGGGTACCGCAGGAGGCTTATCGAATTGCCCAGATCAGATGGGAGGGGGAACCGTATGAAGATGATCAGGGAATTCTGTGCAGAAACGCTGTGGCGCTGGGAGAACGGCTGGTAAAAGATATAGAGGTAACCTATGGCGGTGACCAGGTCCTTGATAATCTGGAAGGAAAAAAGATGATCGGTGTGTATGTACGGGAGACTCCCAAAGAGCAAGAAGATGAGATAAGAGTCATTGCCACCGGTTCACAAGTCCATGCAGGGTCCAATGGGAAAGATAAACAGGTGAGAAATCCGGGAATGATAGAGTATATATGGATTGCAACGGTATCGCTGGCCGCGGCGGGACTGTTGTTTCTGAGTTTGGCTGCTTTATTCCGGCGTATTATAAAAAGGGAGTGGGGAGATGAGAAGAATAAAAAAATATAAGTTTTTGGCAAAAGCTTCAGTTATGTTTTGGTTGTTCGTATTGGCAGCTGGGGGCGCAGTGGTATTGGGGAACAGAAGGGAGGCGATGGCAGAGGAGGGGGAGGTTTTCTGGCAGGTGTATTTTACGGAACAGGGCAGCCATGGGAGACAGTTGTTTCCTCCTCATAGGGGAACGGTTTCCAGGGGAGAAGGAGTAAATGTAGATTTCCCCCAGATATTTTTGGGAAAAGACCGCCATCTGTACAGGGCAGTCAGGGACAGTCCATGGCAGATTGAACCGGTTGGAAGCGGTATGCAGACATATTATGTGGAATATGTGAAAGGGGAACAGCTGGAAGAGGAAGATTTGTGGAAGGAAGAAAGAGAGAGATTGGAGGATTGGATTCATAAGGCGGGAGTGTGGGAACAGAAAATCACAGGCCGAGAACCGTCCAGACAATTTTTGGTAACAGAAAGTCAGGAAGATAGTGAGCGCAGGCTTAAGAATCTGATCTCCATGACTGAAGACCGCACCAGACATGAAATATATCTGATTTGTAAAAATCATCAGCCAAGTCCGGTTTCTATTGTTGGAGATTTTCCTGATTTAAAGGATTTTTCTTGGGTTACAGCGGATGTATTTTCTCTGGAACAGGAGAACTATACGGTAATTCTTGCTGGTTACTCCAGAGACTTTACACCGCAGACCTGTACGCACCGGTGGGAAGAGAAGGAAAAGATTTCTGTCGGCTGTAGGGTTCAGGGGAAACTTGTATTGATGTGCGGCAGATGTCTGAAAGAGGAACAAGTGATTCTGCCTGCCACAGGACACAGGGATGAGGACGAAGATCTGTACTGCGACCAATGTGATGAGCCGAAAGAAACCTGGAAGGAGCCGGAAGGAGTATTCTATCAAATCGGTGATGTCCAGGCAAGGAGAATGGGAGACCAGTACTATCTGTTTCGCTGTATTGATGAAGATTATGCTGACAGTCTGGGAAATGTCAGGGGAACGGCGCTGTTTCTCTGTGATTCTGTTATTCCGTCTGATGTGGACAGTACATCTGAGAAAGTGAAGCTTCTTACATTTGGGGAGAACAATAATTATAAAAACTCCTATGTAAGACATTGGCTTCAGAAACAGGGGGAAGGGGAACTGACAGGGGAGCAAAAGGTATATACCGGTATGTGCAGTGAATTTGAAGGGATTACGAAAGAAGGGAGTTTCCATCAGTTTCAGGGAGAAGCACTTAGGGGGCATCCTCTTTCCTTCCAGCTGATGGAAGACAGTCTGTTTCTATTATCTGTGGAAGAAGCAGTGAAATACAAAGAATGGCTGTGGAGATTTCAGGGGGCGGAGGAGAATAATCCAGAGACTCAGATTAGTTCTTACAGCAGAGGGTACTATCTTAGAACGGCTCAATACGGAGGAAAAGGAGTTTATGTAGTTGACCTGGAGCAGGGAAATCTGTATCCGGCAGCGGTGGACAATTCTGCTATGGGATTGCGTCCTGCTATGGCGTTAAGGCAGGGATAAAGGAGATATTATGGGAGAAAAAGCAGGGAAATTAAAAAGAAAATGGATAGCAGCAGGACTTGGAATTGTTTTGATACTGCAGGGACTGGAGCCTGGATTGGCTTTTGGAGAGTCTGCAATATGGGGAGAAAAAGACTGGCAGAACAGCCACACAGCCAGTTCCTCAGATGGAAGAAGGCTGGCAAGCCGGTCCAACGCAAAGCTTCAAACCAATTCGCTGGGCGACATCTGGAGGGAATGGAACGGAAAATCCAGTTTTGAATTTTTAGACGGAACCCAGGGAAACGGCTCAAAAGAGAAACCGTTTCTCATAGAAAATAAGGAGCAGCTTATGGGGCTGTCCCAACTGACTGCTATGGGAATGATGGTTCCGGAATCCGGGGAAGAGGAGTATGTGGGTAATTATTCCGGCTGCAGCTTTGCTTTGGCCGGAGATATTGATCTTCAGGGAATTGACTGGATTCCTATTGGATTTTACAGAGATTCTTCAGAGGCGTCAGGAACTGTACTGCAGCCGTTTCGCGGAAATTTTAATGGAAATGGGTATGAAATACGGAATTTGAAACTAAATCATATGGGAGAATTCAATTGTGTGGGCCTGTTCGGTTTTGTAGAAAATTCGGTTATTGAGAATGTGACCATTGTTCCCGCATCAGAAATCAGGGGGAAAAGTGAGACCGGTATACTGGCAGGACGAGCTGAAAATTCTGTGATCAGGGAGGTGAAAGTGCAAAGGGGAGCAGTCAGATCCTCTGGAATCTGCGGTGGTGTCAGCGGTGTTATCAGCAGGACGGTAGTTGAAAACGCTGTATGTGACAATATTACCATAGATTCCTCTCAGGGTGAGGATGTGATTTACGCGGGCGGTATTGCGGGAACAGCGGCCCAGTCGGTAATTGCAGACTGTCAGGTTTCCACGGGGGATAATCTTACAGCCAGAATTCAGGGAACAGGATATATAGGAGGAATTACAGGATTTCAAAACGGAACAGATGTGTTTAATGTATACGTCAGCGGAACGATTGGCGGATATGGTTCTCTGGGAATCGGCGGAATAACGGGACAGTATGCTTCCGGAAAAATAAAGGTTGCCAGATTTGACGGTACTATTGGGAATTCCAGACTGGGCGCTATGGCAAGAGAGGGAACCTTTATTGGAACCAGACATGGAGCCACGTCTAATTTTAACTATGGAGATGACGTGGAATGGCTGTTTGCAGATACCGCGGGAAAAATAAGCGCCAATGTATGTGGTTCGGGAATCAGTGATGACAATGATTTCACCTATGACGCTCATATCGGCTATTGGCATGAAGCGGATTTGTCTTATACTCTGATGCAGGGTGGGAGCCAGAAGCATGAGGAAGGGAAGTATTTTTATCAGGTTCTGGAAGATGGAATCCTGAAAATCATGGATGAAGAACAGGCAAAGGAGTATGAAATAGATCATTACGCGCCAGATTCTGTAGGAAGACCGGTGAGAGGATATCTGGTGACTGTAGCTCAGGTGGATACGATTGCAGGAGGAAAGAATTTTTATGACGTAGCCAGTCTTCAGGCCAGGGGGAGTTCCCTGTACAGCCATATTCTGAATAAGGAGAACCGGGGAGCCATTGCGGCAGGTTCAGCTGTGGCTGTAACTACCGTTCCCAATCACACAGAGCAGAATAAATTTCAGTTGTCAGGACTTCCCTATTATATGGGAGCAGCCGGAAGCAAGAGTTCCATTCCATATGAGGATTCCAGTCATGCCTATGTGTTTTCTATGCCTGAGGAAAATATTGTGATTGGGGCTGACTATACAAAAGTTGCCGCCTCTATAGACGTAAAGCCGGAGGAATACCGATTCCAGGTAATTCAGACCAGAAACGGCAATCGGAAAAATCCGGGGATTGTTACGGAGATTCTTGATGATTCAGGGAAACTCCTTGCCAGATATATAAACGGACAGCTGGAGAATGGTACTAAGGTTACCCTGACATCCATAGAAGCTGTGGTGGATGCAGCCAACGATGTAAGTGACAGCCGGATAAAATGGAGCGTTGATAATCCAAAGCTGATCGTATTGGAAAAGAATGATGACGAGGAAGAAAGCGGCTACACGGCAAAATCTGCTTCAGTATCGGTTAATCCTCAGGCTCCGTTTTTTACAGAAATTATAGAGGAGCAGGAGCGTCTTCAGGAAGCATCCGGGTACAGATACCGGATTCCGGATACGGTTTACGGTACAGGGCATGACAGCGGAGGTACGGCTATCCTTACTGCCTCTACAAGACCGTCAGCCTCCTTTGAGGGAAAGCCATGCCGTGACAGCTGCCGGATCTGGACAACTTTCCAGATTGTTGACAATACCATGGTTGCGGCAGAATCCTCTGTATTAGATAAACAGGAGATGGAATTTGTGGTGAAAAGAACTCTTACAGGAAATCGACTGGATCCGCAAGAAAAGATTACAGTTACAGGGCCGCAGACTTTGTCAGCTGTTTTTGAGCCGGATTATTTTTCCAGGGCAGATGTAAACTGGAATTCTTCCGACAGCCAGATTGTAACAGTGCAAATGAATGAGGAAGATTACAGAGAGGCTTTGGTTGCTGTCAGACAGGACGCACCATGGATCCGTCATATTGTGGAGCAGGATAATGGAATGCGTGAAAGCGATCCTTATGGGAAAATAAATGGAAAGGGAGAGAGAAGCTCTGTGGTTACCGTAACTGCTCAGGACCGTCTGGGAAATCGAACAGAGGATCAGTGCCGGATTCGCGTGAGCTTTGTCACAGAGGATAAGACAGAAATTATTCCGGAGGGTATAGAGCTGGATTCCTCTTCCATCACCTTGAACCTTGTGTGGAAAAAACAAGGGGACAGCAGTTCGGAAACAGTAGAAAGGACAGGATTTGATCCAATGGTTCTTAAGGCAGCCGTACGGCCGGAATTGGATTCTCAGGATATCCATACTCCTTATGAACGTCAGATTATTTGGAACTCTTCAGATCCCGACATTATTCAGGTAGATGAGCAGGGAAGGGTTACTGTCAGGGAAGAGAGTCAGTGGCTTGAAATGGCAGCGGCTCAGCCTCCTTATGCAGGAGAAAAGCAGGTGGAAGTGACTGCAAGAACAGCGAAGGGAGATTTGGCGGCATCCTGCCGGATTACAGTGAGATTTCAGGTAGAATGTGTAGAGGCGGAAAAAGACAGGGAAGAGTTTGATATAGTGTTAATTAAAACAGGGCGAAGATCCAGCCCGGTTCTGACCTATGAAGGGGCAGAAGGAAAGATCATAAAAGCGCAGGTCTATAACGGGGAAAAGGAGGAGATTTTGTGGAAATCCGGAGATGAAAGTCTGATTCGGGTGGATAAAAACGGGAAGGCTGTTCCTGTAGTTCTGGATGACCAAGGAAATCTGCAGTCAGACTGGATTTCAAAGATCTTGGAACAGTATCCTTATACCGGCACAATGGAAACGGTTGTGTATGCCGGAATCAAGGGAGAGGATATTTGGGATCCGGTTTCCGTTGTCTTGAATTTCCGTGTTATAGATAATACAAAGTCGTCTTCAGGAAACTCCTCTTTTGGAGGCGGAGCGTCTTCAGGAAGCTCTACCGGCATTACTCCGTCAGGGACTGCCAGAAGCAGTCAAGGGGATGTGGGAGCCCTATCTGGAATATGGACTCAGGCGGCGGATGGAAGATGGCTGTTTACAGCGGAGAGAACCTATGTGAATGAATGGGCTTATATTAATAATCCTTATGCTGGGGCATTGCAGCCAAAAGCTTCCTGGTTTCGATTTGATGCCAACGGTTATATGGTCACAGGCTGGTTTCTGGATGGGGACGGAAACTGGTACTATTTGAACCCACTGTCTGATGGAACCAAGGGAAAGATGATAGAAGGCTGGCATCAAATCCAGGGAGAGTGGTACTACTTTAATCCGGTTTCAGATGGAACCAGAGGAAAGTTAATGGTTAATACAGTGATTCAGGGGATCTATCCTGTAGATGCAGATGGAAAATGGATCTGCGAATAAAAGGAATGAGGAAATATGAGAAAGAGATATGAAGTCGGGATTATGCTGGCAGGGATTCTTTCGCTGATTTTCGGCCAGAAGGTATGGGCCGGAACTTATGTGTATCAGGAAGGAAAGTGGAGATTTCAGACAGAGGAGGAAACGGTGGAGACCGGCTGGATTCAGGAAGGGGGGAACTGGTACTGTCTGGACAGCCAGGGACAGAGAATAAGCGGCTGGCACTTTGAGATGGCAGACGGAAATTGGTACTATCTGGAAGAAGACGGAGCTTTGGCTGTAGGCTGGAAGCAGTTCGAGGGAAAATGGTTTTGGCTGAATCCTGTAAGCGACGGCAGTAAGGGAAGAAGTGCTGCAGGCTGGCAGTGGCTGGATGGAAATGGTGACGGAATGGCGGAATGCTATTATTTCAATCCTTTTTCCATACCCGCAGGAGAGATGGCATCATCACAGACCACTCCCGATGGGTTCCAGGTAGATGAAAATGGAGCTTGGATTATGGAAGGAAAGATTGTACAGAAACCGGTTTCCATTTCGCCTGAAGCCAATGGGCAGAGAAGCGGAAAGGATAGTCAAAAAACAGCGGATACAGGGAGAGAAAGTTTGGAAAACGAAGAGAAGCCAAAGGAAAAAGATTCCGGAGATGTCTGGGAAATTTGGGGAGAGAAGGAAGCAGCCCCTAATAATCCTTTTTATATCCGTAATAAAGATACAGACAGCAGAGAAGAGCTTAGACAGTATGGAATAGATGATAACAAAATTATCTGTGCTGTTTTGGGGGAGATGTCCGTGAAACGAGACGATTTAAATCACAGAGAACAGGATATCTATGATCTGGCTCTGGAATTTTCCAGACAGCATCAGGGTAAATCAGAGTATGAGCTGGTGACAGAAATTTTAAGGTATTTATGGACCCAGTCTATCTATGGCGGAGGGAAGGCAGAGAATGCCTTCTCCCCTTATGGGGTTTTGTGTCAGGGGAAAGGGGTTTGTCAAAGTTATGCCAGAAGCTTTAAGATACTGGCCAATTGTTGTGGATTGGATTGTTTTTACGCAGACTCTGTCAATATGAACCACGCATGGAATAAAGTGAAGGTAGACGGCCAATGGTATAACATAAATTCCACAAGGGCTCTGGGGGAAATCCCCGAAGAAGAGATTTATTATGCCTTGCAGACAGACTGGGAAATGTGCCGGTATACAGCTTCACAAACCGGCGAATATCCGGACTGCACTGCTCTTACATGGGCTGGTTCTGCTCTGAAAAAAACACAGTGGGAGAAAGAAAAGGAGATGGAACAGGAAAATTTCACACAGTGGAAGGAAACGTACATAGCTCCATGGCTGATCAATGAGGAAGAGAATTGTTTTAATTTGACAGAATCGGGAACTGTAAAAAATCCAGGAAAAACTGTGCTGAAAGCAGTGGAGAGCCTTGGAAGCAGATTAGAAGAAAGAAAAATTCAGGAACTAGCCATTATTTTTCAGGTGGATGAAGGACAGTGGCTGAATGCAGCGCCAGATTGGGGAGAAACCTGTTTGAGAAGTCTTCAGTCTGGCGGAGCGCAGATACGTCAACGGAAAGACACTCCCCTGAAATTTCAGTATCAGCCTTTATACGGAAACTATGAAGCCGAATCCTATTACCTGATATTTATTTATGACAAAATTTAGCATATGACAAGAACCAGAGGCAAATGTGAGAAAGAGAAAAAAGCAGACAATGATGAACCGATATGACGGGGAGAAAAAATATGGGGAAAAGAACAAGGGGAAGAAACCGTATCATAGCAATGATTTTAGCTGTTGTACTGCTGGTGAATCCTTTTTTCACAGGGGATTTTACTGTTACCAGCAATCTGTTTTCGGCAAAAGCTGCCCTTTCCGGGGGAGAGAATACAGTAGTGCGAAACAGGTATTATGGAGGCGGTTCAGATGGAACAGGAAACCTGCTTGCAAAGGGAACCAGAATTAAGGATTTCTATGGAAAGGAAAACCGAACCGGCATCTGGTATTTTCGTGACAGTTCCGGTTCTCCTCTGGCCTGTATTAATCCATCGAAACGGCAGATTAGTGGAACGAAAGCAAAAAAATATACTATTTCCTTTGCTGATCTGGCATCAGGGAAGATTTCCCCGGAGGAGTTTGGAACAATTTCTCCGCTGACTCTGGAACAGCTGGAAACGATTTATTACGCGGCGCAGCAGCTAGGGCTTACTCCTGATAAGTTTGCGGAAAATGGGATGGGACAGGCAAGGTTTATTGTATATCAAAGCCTTGTGTGGGCAGTTGTGTCTGGACAGTGGACAACAGTAGATGAATTTGCCACCCAAATTGACAAGGTAACTCAGTGGGTAGAAAATCCGCAAATATCAGCGGATATAAAAACTCTGGTTAATAGTTATGCGGAAAATGTAAGGGGGCTGACTGCACCGGATGCGCTTCCTTCCTGGGGGAGCCGATATAAAGAGCTGGCACTGGAAAATCCAAAGCAAATGCACCAGGAAGAGGATGGAACCTGGAGTATTTCTCTTCCCATTGACGGAAGTAAATGGGAACACAGGGAACTGGTCTTTGGCGGAGAGGAGGAAAATTCCGGTCTTCCCCCAGGATGGAGTGTTGTTTGTGCAGACTCTCAGATTACATTTGCTTACAACGGAACAGAGAAACCGGAAGGAGTAGTTCTGTGCGGAAAATACAAAACAGGGGCAGCCGCAGAATATATGATTGCCCCCACAACCATTGATATTGTAATTCCTGATCAGGCTGAGAATCAGCCCATGATCGGCATGGCTGGAAATCCCAAGCCCTGGCAGGTTTTTGTGGCATTTGGAAGCAGTCCTGGCCCTATCACGCTGGAGCCGGAGATTCGCGTTTACAGACATGAAGAAGTTTTTCAGTCCGATTATACCATTCAACTGGAAAAAAGAGACCATGAAACCGGTCAGGGACTGGAGGATGCCGAGTTTCATATTTATGAAGCCTTTGACAGCAGTCAGCTGGATAACACCGTACTTTTGAAAAGAAATAAAGAAGGAGAAGAAGGGAGGGGACAGTTTGAGAGCCCCTTTGAATTGTATAAGGATACTCTCACATTGGTGAATGAGATCCATATGCATCAGAAAACAGGAGAAGATGGATCTTTTGTTCATTCTGACAGATTTCGATATCGCTTTGCAAGAACTTATTGCGGAGGTCATCCGGAGCCTCAGACAATAAGTGCAGGGCCGGATGCCACTCCGGAGGAGGAGGAAGCAGCCGAAGAGGCGAATCAGGAATTGATACAGGCCTGGGAGGAAGGAGTACAGTGGTGTGAAGAAAATACGGACTTTCACAGTCTGGAGCCTGGAGAGGCAAAAAGTGCCTGTATGGACGAGCGAGATAGGGCCTATGAAGAATTTATTCATCTGAAATTTCAGTATGCAGTCAGAGAGGTAAAGGCCAGACAGGGATATATCCTGCACAATTATCACAATGATGATAGAGAAATTGAGATTATAGAGACGGAATCCAGTCAGGCCGGAGGAAAAAAACAGGTGATTGGTTACCTGCCGGCAGATTTTGACGAGGCTGATACTCTGATCTTTGAAGCAGAACAGATAGCCCTGGCGGAGGAAGAGAATACTGAGAACAGGAAAGATAAGACAGGGGAAGAAAAAGCGGCTGTACAGGTGAAGGAAAGCCTCACATATTATATTCAGCACAGGAATCCGTTCCTCATTCCCCGCAAAGATAGAGCAACAAAGTCGGAGGCAGAAAAAAGAACTGCTACCGCAGCAGCGGCAGAAAAAATTACGCCGTCAGATGCTTTTTTGCAGAGTCGAAATTGGGGAAATCGTTTTGATGTGGAAGAGAATGGAACTATGACAAAAGGGGCTTTTGCCGCAGTGCAGCAAGGCGAGACGGACGGGGGATTCCAGATAATGGGACCATTGGAAAGTGAGATTCCTGAAATTGACGTTTCTGACTATGAAAAAGACCGGATTCTCCATGTTTTTCAGGTGTATGATCACAGAGCAGAGGGAGAGCTTCATATTAATAAGAGAGATATGGAACTCCATCAGGAAAATCCCAATGACAGTTATGGACTGTCCCAGGGGGACGGGACGCTGGAGGGAGCGGTATACGGTCTTTATGCCGGAGAAGATTTGGTTCATCCCGATGGAAAAACAGGAGTCCTGTTTCAAGCAGGAGAGCTGGTGAGTATTGCTTCCACAGATAAAAATGGTGATGCATCCTTTCTTGCGATTACGGAAGCACCAAGAAATTCTCCTGAGAATTTCTATATGAAAGGATACAGAGAGAAGCAGCCAGATTTTGATTATTTGGATTTGAAAGAGGAAAATGGAAATCAGTGGATTGGACGCCCTCTTCTTCTGGGGAGATATTATGTGAAAGAAATTGCCCGAAGCGAAGGATATGAGTTGTCTCAGGAGGGAAGAAATCAGGAACTGACCAATCAGGGCGGAATTTGTGCAGACATTACAGGCCCTGGAGCGGCAGAAACGAAAGGATTCTATTTTGATCAGAATGAAACCAGCAGACATAACAAGTTTGATGTTACATTTCGGGGGACAGAAAATGGTTATGATCTGTACGTTTCCGGATATCCTGATGGGACGAAATTCTATCAGTATGTAAAAACTTCGACGGAAGAAAATCAGCAGGTGATTGACCGCTATGAAGAAAAGAGGACATGGAAGAAAGCGCAGGGAGGGGAGGAAAAGATTGACCGCTACGGCAATCCGCTTTATGTGAAGGATGCTCAGGGAAATCTGGTAGAAAACAGAGATAATCCTCAGAAAATCACTTTGTCTTTTGGGGAATGGCTCAATCGTCCTTCTTATCTTCCTCACCAGTCTGTTGAGATTGAAAGCCTTCCCTCTTACAGTCTGTTAGATTATGATGGACCGGTGACGGAGAAGAACTGCGAAATTCTGAGAGATCTGTTTAATGAGATGCTTGAGGCAAGAGGATACAGACAACACAGCCAAATGGGAGGAAAACTGGAGGAAGAGGCTGGCTGGGAAATCATTGCTTTTAACGGAGATACCTGTGAGGAAGCAGTCCAGGAACTGGCGGCCTGGCTGGATAATCATACGTTTTGGAATGCCGCGGCAGCGGGTGAAATATTTTCCTTAAAAGGAAGCTGGTACTGCAGACTGCACTTGGATGTTACTTTTCTTTCCCAGGCGGCTGGGTTAAGAAATCCTTACGATGGAATCCTTTATGTAAAAGAAAGGTTTACAGATGAAAATGGGAATATCAGAATCCACTGGCAGGAGTATAAGGAGGAGGAGTATAGGGAAATTTTTCCTTCCCGTACTATAACAATTGAAAAACGAAAAGGAATTAAGGAAAGCGTCCCGTTGACAGCCTCTGTAAAGGATTATGAGACTGTGCTCTATCATTTCCTTACACAAAAGTATGAAAAGGGTGAACAGCTGTATTATTATTTCCCAGATGGTGAGATGGTATATGATGTGGAATACATTCCTGTATATAAGAAAGTTGCAGTGGTTAACCGTCATTGGACAGCAGAGGAACTGACCGAAGTTTCCCGGAATGATGCCGGCATTTATAAAATACATGTGGATAATAATGTAAACTGGAGTGAGACAGAGAAAGAGCAGACTTATACTTTTCTTGCGGTTACTCCTGCAGACACCATAGAGTATCATGGAAAAACCTTGGATTATGGCTATTATCTCACATATGTAAAGGGAGCAGCTGTTTATGCGGTGCCTTCATCCTGTGAAAAGGCAGGTTCTTATCTGAAAGAAGGAATTATTTGGTATCCGGGACAGCTTCAGGCGGAAGCGGACGGAAATACTAGGGAAATTCCGCTTTTAGTGGAGGAAAGACCGATAAAGCAGTCATCGAAAATTGTGAAAACCATTGATCAGGAATCATATGGAGAAGATAACTTTTACGGCAAACTTCACGAGGACTGGTTTACCAGACGGTTCGCAGGTTTCTTTGACCGGGATGAGGCTGCTGAGAAGATGGATAATTTTCGGTTTAAGGCCTACCTTAAGTCTAATCTGGAGCGATTGTATCGAGATGAAAGCGGGCTGGTAGTATGGGTGGACAGAAAAGGAAAAGAGGTGAATGCTATGGAGGAAAACAGCAGTTTTCCTGGATTTGTCCGAAAAATCTATACCAAAAGCCCTCACAAGACAGAACCTCTGTTTCAAAATTCCAATGAAGCTGTGATTGCCAATAAGACTTTATACGGATATACAAACGGTTTAATAGACGAAGATCCGAAGACCGGATTTACCCGTATTTTAGAGTCAGGAACTTCAGGAAGAGGATACGAATATAATTACGAAAAATTTTTCCAGGCTCTTGATACAGCAAACCAGATAAAATGGGACCAGAAGACAGGGGAGAAACAGGAAGCTTCTCCTCTTGTTGATCAGTTTGCCATCGATTGGTATCTGGAAGCAGAGGTGGAAAAGCTGGTACAGGATACAGAGGCTGGTGAGAAAGAAAAACAGGGACAGCAGTCTCAGTATCCGGATCAGGTATACGACCAAGCTATGAAAACTGCACTGGAAAAAGCAGAGAACTATCTGAAGCCATTCTTTTTCTACGATTTGGATGAGATATATGCTGTTCCTTGGGAGAGGGAAGCTTATGGAGGAAAGGATCAAGATGGGACAACCCTTAGCGTTGATAATCTCTTTGAATCCCAGAAGGGGGAGGGATATTATTATGGAATTTCTGATTATCTTCCTTACGGAACCTATATTGTAGTCGAACAGCAGCCACTGGAGTGGGTGAAGGGGGATTTTAAAAACAGACACTATAGAATAGACAGTCCCATAGAAATTCAGGTTCCGACTATATCAGAAACCTTTGACGTAGTTCAAGGGCTTCCGGGAGAGAAAAGCAGTGATTATACATTTTCAAGGGATATGAGTCCTAAGGAGATGGAAGAAGTATATGGTATTCGCTATGGCGAGGAATTTCATGTAATAAAAGCCTGGGGAAACCAGGGAGCTTATGAAATTTACAAATATGGACTAAGTTTAAACCATATAAAAAACGGAGCAAACAGCAGCGGGCAGGGGGACTATTACGCTCTTTCTCAGCAGCCCTATAATCCAGAGAAAAGTTATTACAATGAAGCAGATGACAGAGAGAAGGATAAAGTTATCTATTATCTTTCTGAGGGGTTGAGCGGAAGGGAAAAGGTAGGGGAATATTACAGATACAGCTCTGTTTCGGAAATAAGCGGACAGAAAAACGGAATTTCCTATACTCAAGGCCAGCTGACCGCCTTAGATGGAAGCTACAGTCCTGTACTGGTGCCATGGACTGTAAAAAGAGCGGATCGGGGAGAGAAGGAAGAAGGATTTACTGGTTATGTGTATGCTGATTTTTCCAATGATTTTTATAAGGCCAGGCTGAGAATTGAAAAGACAGATAAAGAGACAGGAGAGCCCATTCTTTATGACGGAGCGGTATTTGCCCTTTACGCTGCTTCCAGAGAGGAGGAAGAGGAGGGGCGGGGAAGCGTTAAATTCTATGAGAAAGATACAGTTGTTACCGGTTCCAGAGAATTTCTGACCGCTATGGGTGCGATGAATATCACTCCATATAAGAGGGGAAGCTTGGCAGCAGGCCTGCTTTATACAGGAATTGTGACAGCTGGAACACCTGTATGCCGGGAATCAGAACAGGTATTTATGTACGATTCTCTGGGTAAAAGAACGGGAGTATTTAAGGCATATACCACCTCCAGGGACGGGCTGCAGGCAGAAGAAGACAACAGAGAAGTTTTAAGCTGGCAGGAACAAAATACCGGATATCTGGAAACACCGCAGCCTTTAGGAGCTGGAGTTTATGTGCTTTGTGAGGTAAAACCTCCAGCTGGATATGTGAGGACAAAACCTATCGCCATAGAAGTTTATTCCGACAAGGTTTCCTATTATAAAGATGGAAGCAGAGACAGTAAGGTGAGAGCGGCAATTTATGAAGATCATTCAGGAAAGACGACAGAGACAGAGGATACAGCCCGTATTTATGCTGGAAATGCGCCTGTGCGCCTGGAAATTTCCAAAATTAAGGAGGAAAGTACAAGGGTGGTCTATAAAACAGATACCAGGGTGGAAGGTACGCAAGAACAACTGAAACAAGCTTATGGGTTGGAGAATCTGGAACTGGCGTATAAGAATGGAGTATATCAGGGATATGGCTGGTATCGGGGAACCATAGAATATTTGGAGGAACGGAAAAAGGCCGGTGAAAAAGTTACTCCTGTATATATCGACGGCATATTTGCCGGATATGGACTGGTAGAGAGAACTTTGGATACAGCATTCCATAAAAGTCCATATGTGGCAGGTGCTGTTATGGCATTATACGAGGCCATTGAGCTGACCCCCACAGGTTTTGGGCAAGATCTCAATTATGAAGGGGTAGAGGTACAGAGAGATAGAAATGGAAATGTGAAGTCAATTCAGGTTCTGGAAGGCTTTGGAGGGGAAAGATGGGAATTTCTTAATGAAGAAAATAAAGATCAGCCTTTTGCCCCTGGAATGGGGAGTTGGAATTTAAACATACTTCCAAGACCGGATACAGATATTCTGTTTTATCCCATGGATAATCTGGAGGTCACAGAGAAAGACCGGGATGGCAGGGTGTACGGGTATGATAGGCAAGGAAGACGAGTTCAGGCTAACAACAGAGATTCTCTTTACGTATTTCGCAATGGGATTCCTGTATATGAGCTAGCAGGAGGAGATCTGGAAAGAATCTTTTATGACCAAAAGGAAAAAAGGATTGTAGTGCCGGATTCAGATACAGCAGTATATCATTTGGATCCGAAAGGAATCAGAGACTCCCTTGTAGATCCGGAAACAGGAATGGCTTATATAGAAAAGGAAGGAAGGGTTTACGTTTGGCCTGTGGCCATTTCCACTACGGAAAATGGAACTGTTATTGCCAGAGAAAAACGGATAACCTGGAGGCCCGCATCTGTTAAGACGACTGGGGAAACGGAATATATGGTAGGAAGCTATAATGGAAGCTTTCTAGAGAGAAGGGTAAATCCTGTACTGAACCCGTATGGTCTTCCTGTCTATTATCAGAAGTCAGAGCTGTGCTATGTCAAAGGTCAGCCAATCTATGATATGGACGGGGATTATGTCAGGTACAGATTTCATCCTCTCCTGTTTGCCTGGAATAAAAACTCTTACCGCATCAACAGCAGAAAAGAGCTTACAGATATCGGAAGCCCGCTGGATGAAAAAGACGACAGAAAATTGTATTATCGACAGGGAGAAAACTGGATCATAGAAAACCGGTGGATTTCCGGGGAAAGCCAGCCGGATAATCCATTTAATACCCAGACAACTGTGGGACAGGGTGATGTGCTAAAGAGAGTTACGCCTGGAGTCTATATTCTTGAGGAAGAAAAGGCCCCCGCTGGTTATGAAAGAGGATTTCCACAGGCCATTACTGTGGGAGAAAAAGCAGAGACGCAAAGAGCGGCTATGGAAAATAAAAAGATAAAGATAGAGATTTCCAAGACAGATGCGCCGGCAGCCTACAATAGAATGATAGTCAGCGATATGGAAGAAAAGCAGATTGGGAGAGAACCAAAAGGAGGGTACAGCTATAAGCCCGTGGCGGGTGCACACCTGGCATTGTTCTCTGCAAAGAGAGTTTATACTGACGATACAAAGAGGTATCCAAAAGGTTATTTCCTGATTAAAGAAGGGGAAGAACCGGCACAGTGGCAGGTGGAAAATCCTGAAGATAACTCTCTGATTACAATGACTGCCCAGTGGGTGACTGATGAAGAAGCCAAATATTTTGAAGGTATCCCTGCGGGAGACTATATACTGGAAGAATTGGAGGCTCCTGCCGGATTTACAGGTACCACCATGGAGATTGAAGTAAAGGAAATGGGAGAGGTACAGACTTACCAGATGAGAAACGATCACACGAAGTTGGAGGTTGTAAAGTACTGCAAAGACGAAGCGGGGCAGATTCAGAATCTTCCCCATGGAAAGAATGCCAGGTTGGCTCTGTATGAGGCTGAGATGAATGAGAATGGAGAGATTTTGACCAATCAAGGAGTTCCTCTATACGATGAAGAAAAGCTTATAGATGTTTGGGAGACCGATGATCTTAGGGATTATACAGAACTTTATCAAATAAAAGGGGGAGTGTTAGACAGAATAAAAAGCCTTCTTGGATTCCCTGGAAAAATGTCCAGCTTCATTACAGATTTTGAGGCGGAATATAAGAAGAAAGGAGAGGATTTCACTTATCTTGTATGGAATACGGAAGAAGGAGAACGACAAGCTGCTCTGATTTCCTCTGAAAGAGCGGGAGACAGCGGCTGTGTGGTACAGATGTGGCTTTCCGATTCAGGAGAACAGATAAGAATTACTATATATCCAGACGGAGAAAAGGGAAATGTAGATTCCCATGGTCAGGTTCCTTTGACTTTTGAGTATCAGTTTAACTACAGGGAATTGGAAAATGGAGTAAAATCCTATGATCTTATGGGAGGAGTTCATCGTTTGGATTATCTTCCACTTAACAGCGGACAGAAGGGAAACAGGATTGGAAATTATGTTTTAGTTGAACTGCAGGCCCCCGAAGGATACGAAAAATCAGAACCAAAAGCAGTATATATAACGGATCAGGGAGCAGTGTATCGATTTGGACTGGAAAATACGGAGAAGGAATTTTATATCCTGAAAACAGTGACAGACGGCGAACAGGAATATTCTGCTTCAGGCGTTGCTATGGCATTATACAGGGCTTCCGAGAATGGGGAATTGATTCAATCAGATGAGTATTTGCATGATTCCTGGATTTCAGGAGAGGATGGAAGGTATACGGTGAAGGAGGAGGAGAAAGGCATGATACCAGATGGCTTTAAGCCAGGTGATCTCCGCCCTCACAAAATAAGTCCTGTGGCAGATCAGGATTATTATCTGGTGGAGCTTAAGGTTCCGGATTATATGGAAAAACAGGAGCCGGTTAAATTAAATCCCTGGTCTCAGTCTGGAAAGATTTACCGGTTTGCCAACTGCATCAAACCCGGAAAACTGGTCGTGGAGAAGGTGGGGACAGATACTGGAAAGGGATTGGCAAATGCCAGATTCAGACTGGAGAATCTGGACACTGGACAGGTATGGAATTTTGCTACAGACAATACGGGTCAGGCGGTACTAGACAGTCTTCCCGCAGGAAAACTTACAAAAGAGGGAAGGATTATACCATATATCTATCAGCTGACGGAGACGGGAGCGCCGGAATTATACACAATATGTTCTGATAAGAAACGATTTTGCTTCGATGGATCAGGGGATACCAGGGAGGCAGAGTATATTTGTCAGATCAAAAATGAGCCTACGAACATCTTCTTTACAAAACTGATATTTGGAACAGATTTTATGGCTGAGGGAGCTGAACTGGCAGTCTATTCGGCCAGAATAGAAGATGGAAGCTATACAAAGGGTGAAGACGTTATCGATGTGTTTACAGTAGGAAAAGATGGATTTCATATGATAAAAAAGCTGTCTGCCGGCAGGACTTATTGGCTGGAGGAAAGAAAAGTGCCTCCGGGACTGACAAAGGCCGAACCTGTTATTTTTACTGTAAATAGCCAAGGCACAGGAATCAGCCGGGTATCAGCAGAGTTTGGCGTGGTTAATTTTTCTTATGAGAAAGGTGCAGTATCCCAACTGACTGTTATTGGAAGGACAGCAGAAAGAATCACTCTTTCCATAAAAAATTTGGATAGGGATACGGTACTTCCGGAATTGACGGGCACTGGCACGAACTTGACTCTCACAGAAAAAAACGGCATTATAGATGGCGACCTGTATGAGATTACAGAATATACCTGGTATTCTGACGGAAGTAAGGTGAAATCAGGAAGAGAAGTCCGAAGAATTTATTTGGATGAGGCGGGAAAGTGGACGTTTCCCTCTAGAACAGCAGCAGAGACTGCTATGCAGTTAAAAGACAGTGAGGATCATATTTTAGAACAATGGAACCCGGGAATAAATGAGATCTATACGATAGCAAATCCTGCTGCGGAGGAACCAAGGCCAGCTGAGGTAACCAGTGATAACGGCAGGGATGGCAAGGCAGTAAAACGAGGACAGATTATAAAATATGGTATTACCTATAAAAATACCAGGTCAGAACCTATGGATATATCTATTACCGCAAAGCTGTCAGATAATCTGGAATTTATAAGAGCCACAGATCATGGAATTGCGAAAGAGAAAACGGTACAGTGGGATCTGCTGCAGGTAGCAGGGGGAACACAGGGACAGGTAGAGATGGTTACGGCAGTGGGAAAAGCTGAGGGACTTTGGACAGAGGCAGAGGTTACAGTAGGATATGCAATAGAAGCAGAGGAGAAACGAGAAACATCTGTGGTGAAGAATCCTGTGGCTTCTGATGGAGCCGTGACAATTGCCAGTTTTCTTACAGGACTGGGGAAGAAGGATACAGATGATATAACGTTTTTCGTGGCTTTCCGGGATCCGCAGGGAAATAAACTAACAGGAAGACAGGTATATGAAGGGACGAGTTCAGGCTGGGTAGAGGGAGAAGGGAAGTTGTCACTGAAAGGAGATGGATTCCTTACCTTCCGCGGCCTGCCATATGGAACAGTCTGTGAAATCCGATGTCAGAACTCAGGAGAATATGAAACAGATCCTATGGTATACAGAGAAATTGTAAATGAGCAGGGAGTCAGTGCCGTATTTCACAGCCGAAAGGATAATCCAGCCATACGTCAGATAATGTCAGGAGGGAAAAACTACAGTCTGGAAGAAACAGTCAGATATTCCGATGAGCAGACAGATACTGCAGGAATCTATCGGTTTAAGCTGAACGAAGATGGAAGTGTGGATCAGGTAGATATGGAAGACCGCCCTGTGGAATTGTATTTTTCCAAAATAGATCTGGCAGGAGAGGAGGAACTGTCAGGCGGGCATTACAGTCTTATATTGGCACAGTCGGGACAAATTGTTTATGAATTCACAAAGAAAGAGAACGTGCCGGTGAGAATTCCCGCAGACCTTTTGGAGCCTGGAAAGGAATATATATTCCGGGAAGATCAGGCTCCCGCTGGATATCATTATGAGGAGGATATTGTATTTACTGTGGATGACAGCGGAATGATGGAAAGAGTGACCATGGAGGATAAGAAGACAGAAGTATGGCTGTATAAAACGGATCAGGAGACAGGCACATCCCTTGCTGGCGGGCGCTATGTGATAAAAGATATGGAGACGGGAAAAACCGTTCTTCAATTTACATCAGAAAAAGAGGGGTACCAGGTGACCGGTGTTTTAGAGGCAGGGAAAACTTATGAAATGGTAGAAGAACTCCCTCCAAAAGGATATTCCTGGAGTGAACCTGTTGCCTTTACCGTTCCTGCATTCCCGGAAAAGATAGAAGTAACCATGGAGAATATACCTACGGAAGTGATCATAGAAAAAAAGGCAGAAATTCGTCAAGGAGAAGAAAAAATATTGGAGGGAGCTGTGATCCAGATTCTCAATGAGGACAAGACTCCGGCAAAGGCATTGAGAGAGGATGAACGCTTTGTGAAGGGGCAGGAATTGATATTTATTTCCCAAGGGAAGCCAACTGTTTTTTATGGACAGCTGGAAGCGGGAAAGAACTACTGGATGAGAGAACTGGCACCGCCCGATGGTTATGCATTTGAGAAAGATATTGCCTTCACCGTGAAAAAGAAAGAAGAAGCTACTTATGTG
>DXFU01000012.1 GCA_019114305.1 Candidatus Hungatella pullicola
CTAATGATATTCGAGAAACACGCAAACTTAAAGTATAAGTACGGGAACCGGCATTTCTGGTGCCGAGGGTATTACGTAGATACAGTGGGGAAGAATACAGCTGCAATCAAAGCATATATTCAGAATCAAATAAAAGAAGATTTGGAATATGACCAGATGACCCTAGTGGAGTATATCGACCCGTTTACGGGTGAGCCGGTGAAGAAAAACAAAAGATAAACCACTTGGAGTGGTAGTAGGAAATCAAAGCAAACCAGCAAGCCCCAAAGGGGCTGCGCCGGAATAAGGAAGCACTGAAAAAGCCCCTTTAGGGGCGTCTGTGGATGTGGTGCAGCTGGCAGGCCCTCAGTGCGCCTTCCGGGCGCAAGCAGGGAATATCCCCTTATAGGGGCAGTGCAAGCCACCGGCTAAGCCGGTGGTCTTGACTATAGTGGCGTTTATAACGGTATATGTTTAGTTTGGCCTGCTGCGGGTTGGAAAACTGTTTTGGCATGACAGTAGGTCTGCCTGAGATTTAAGAAGGCTGTTTATGTAAGCGGCAGGGCTGAGATGGTCTATTTGCCAATAGGAGGATAAATGTGAAACAGAAAAAATCAGTAAAATTGGTGGTTAGTGATATTGACGGAACTATCATAAAAAAGGGAGAACCCTTTCCTCAGGTGGTGAAACAGGCTGTGAAGGTATTGGAGGAAAAGGGAATTGGATTTACTTTTGCTTCTGGAAGGCTGCCTTATATGATCACCCCTTACATGGAGGAACTGGGATTGAGCCATATGCCAGTGTGTGCATGTAATGGTACGCTTTTGTACTGTGGAGAAAAAATCCTGGAGGCTCATCTTATGCCAATTGGTCTTTTAAGAGAACTGATAGAGGAAGCTTTGAACTTGGATATGACAGTTTTATATGCGGTTGACGGTAAAGAATACTGTGCCATAGAAAATGATGCTGTGAGAAGAAAACGTCAGGAAAGGGGGAGCTATCATCCCATCCGTCCTCTCACAGGGGAGGATTGGGGACAGTTGGCTGTGAATAAGGTCAATATTCTTGATGATAAAAAACGAGCCGATTATCTTTTGCCCTATGAAAAGAAACTGGAATCTGCGTGCCATATTACTCATTACGGAAGCTTCGGCCTGGAAATTGTTGCGGCAGGATATGGAAAGGAATATGGACTTGTGCGTCTGTCCCAGGAGTTAAAAGTTCCCATGGACCAGATTTTAGCAATAGGAGACAATGAAAACGATGATGGTATGCTGACTCTTGCGGGAATAGGCGCTGCGGTTGGTAATGCAGAACCAAAGACTAAGGCATGTGCTGATTTGGTGGCAGAAGGGCAGAGCGGAGAAGGAGTAGCAGAGATTATATACAAGGTTTTGGAAAGGAATAGGCTTTTATGAAACTATCTACATCAACCAACATGCTTTTTGAGAGAATAAACATGGATTTTGTGGAGCAGAAGACAGCTATACGGCTTTGTGCTCAGGCCGGATACAAGGTTTTGGATTTCTGCTTTCACGATCTTATTACTTACCAGAGTCCGTTTATAGATGATCGTTGGGAGAAATATATAGAAGAAATGACAGAACTAGCATCAGACTTTGGAGTTGTCTATGGGCAGGGGCATGCTAATGTATATGATTTTTTAAATCCCAATGCCGATCATTCATTTCATAGGGAGATTACAAAAAGATGTGTTTTGGCGTCTGAACGTATGGGGATTCCGTGGTTAGTAATTCATCCGTCTACTGATTTTTTGGGAGCGGCCATGGTTAGGAATTCCAGGGAAAAAAATGTGGAGTATATTAAGAGACTGGCGGAATTTGCCGGAAAGCATCATGTAGGAATTGCCGTGGAGAATATGTGGGATCTTCATATAGCACCTAAACGGTATTATGGAGATACAGCAGAAGAACTGGCAGAACTTGTGGATGCTGTAGATATGGAAAATGTGGGAATCTGCTGGGATCTGGAGCATGCCAGTATTATGAAGCAGGATCAGAGAAAAGCCATGGAGCTGATCGGAGAAAGGCTGAAGGTTACTCATATTTCTGACCAGACTGGAATTGATAATATCCATGTGATGCCATATCAGGGATTTACAGATTGGAAGGAATGCATGGAAACTTTGGCTGACATTGGTTATGAGGGAAACCTGAACTATGAGGCTCAATGGTTTTTGAATAAGGTTCCAATGGAGCTGGTCCCCGAGTCCTTGAAATACAGCATTGCAGTGGGAAATTATTTGATTGGCTTGTACGAGGCCAGACAAAGGGACAATGGAAAATAATCGCCAGCGATTTGTCTTTTGCAATTGGACGAATAGCAAAAGGGAGAAGGTGTGAAACCAAGTTTCATATCCGTCTCCCCTTTTTGTTAAAAATTTTCAGCTTGCCTTATGCTGTCATAGGAGAGAATCATCATAATGAGCTCGAATCCCTCCGATGAATTTAGGTCTTGTTCTGGCACATACCACCCGTGCGGCCCCAATGAATTTGGTGTTTATGCGCACCGGAACGGCCACAGCTTTTAAGTGCATGCCAATAAGGGTATCTCCAATATCCATTCCGCCGTCAGCCTTTACGGTCTCAACTGCAACCGGATGGAAAAATGCCTCATAGGCAGCTGTGGCGAAGGAACCGCCTGCCTTCAGTTGGGGAACAACGTTGACAGGTTCATAGCCCCGTTTTTTGGCGGCCGCTTCCTCAAGAATCAGTGCCCGATTCAAGTGTTCGCAGCACTGAGCAGCCAGATCGATTCCCTTGGTTTTCAATTCCCCATAGATGGCGGAGAATACCGCCTGTCCTATGTCTTTGCTGGAGAAGGTGCCGATTTGGTGGGCGGCGATTTCGCTGGAGGAACAGCCCACAATTATCAGATCTCCTTCTTTCAGATGGGCTGCGTCTATCAGCTCCCTCGCTGCTGAAGCAGCCTGATTTCTGATTTCCTCTAACATTAAAATATCTCCTTAACAAAACAGCGGAATATAATGAGAAATAACAGGGATTAGAGAGCCTGGCGAATTTCCTCGGCCATAGCTTCATATTCCTCATCTGTAAGATACAGTTTATCCGGATTCATGGTAAAAGTGCTGCCCCATTCATCCTGTCCTTCGTATTTTGGAACAATGTGCATGTGAAGATGGCATCCTGTGTCGCCGTAAGCACCATAATTCACCTTATTTGGATGATAAATTTTATGGATGGCTTTGGCAACCTTTGCAACATCAGCAAAGAAGGCATTTCTGTCCTCGGCGGAAATATCCACCAGTTCGCTTACATGATCTTTGTAAGCCAGAATAACACGGCCTTTTTTGCTCTGCTCTTTAAATAAGTACAAATATCCGGAATCCATTTGGCAGATAGGGTATCCAAATTTAGCAACCAGTTCTCCCTGCATACAGTAAGCACAATTTTGATCTTTCATCTTAAAACCTTCTTTCTCCATAAAAATGGCATATTTATAACAATATTTTAGCAAAAGCTATGAGGGATGGAAAGTCCTAAATAGAAAAAGACGGGAACCCCCAAATGCCTATATGGCAGCTCCCTGTCTTTTATCATTAGGATGGAATTACAGCTGTTCCAGTTCCTGCTGTGTGAATTTAGATAAAGCGGCTTTGTCTGCGATTACAGTAACATCATTGTGCATCTGAAGAATGGATGCGGGAACCTGAGGAGTCACAGGACCACAGATAACCTTATGTAAAATTTCAGCTTTATCAGCGCCGCTGACAATTAAAAGCACTTTGCGGGCCATCATAATAGTTTTAATTCCCATTGTATAAGCCTGACGGGGCACATCGTCGGCAGAGGCGAAGAAGCGCTTGTTAGCTTCAATGGTGCTTTCCTGAAGATCTACAATATGTGTACCTTTGGCAAAAGAGTCATCTGGTTCGTTAAAACCAATGTGTCCGTTGTGGCCAAGTCCCAGAAGCTGCAGGTCGACGCCGCCCAGCTCCTCGATCACTTTGTCATATCCTTTACATTCTTTTTCCGCATCCGGCTCCATACCATTAGGGATGTTGGTGTTCTCTTCTTTGATATTTATATGCTTAAACAGGTTGGTATGCATAAAGTAATAATAGCTTTGGTCGTTATCTTTGGTTAGACCTTTGTATTCATCTAAATTGGCAGTTTTCACCTGAGAAAAGTCCAAATCGCCATTATTGAATTTTTCAATAAGCTGTTTGTAAGTGCCGATAGGAGTGGAGCCTGTGGCTAAACCAAGGACACAGTCAGGCTTCATGATCACCTGAGCGGAAATGAAATTGGCAGCCTTGCGGCTCATGGCATCGTAATCTTCAGCACAATAAAGTTTCATAGTAAATCCCTCCATTTAAAATTATTGGATATTGCTTCTAGAATAGCATTTTTATGGAATAGTTTCAATGGCTATTTGCATAAAATACTGGTAAAAGGAGTTGATAGCATGTCTAATTACCGCAGGCTGATTTCATATATTTATGCTTATGAAGGCGGAGTAAAAGGAAAGAATATCGGGTTTGCCAGAATTGAAACCAGAGGTTCTCAGTGCAAAATAATTGTCAGTGTGAAAAAGGTATTCGTAGGAAGCAGCGATATAGGTGTTTATCTGCTTTCCGGAGACAGAGAAATATTTCTAGGAAACATTTTTATCAGAGGAGGAGCCGGAGAGTTCAGAACAACGGTGGCAGCAGATAATGTAGAACGTTCCGGTCTGACCGTGGAACAGTGTTTTGGATTATCTGTTCATGATGTGAATAATCCGTGGCGGTCTTACACAACCATCTGGGAGGATGCCGTATCCCAAGCGGCTGAGATTCGGCTGGAGGATGCTGTGGGAAGGGATGAAGTCATAAGGGAGAGGCAAAATGAGGAAACTGTGCGGCGGGCGGTGCAAGAAATTGAGGAAGAGTTTCCGGTAACCGCAGAAGACAATGCTCTTTTGGAAGAGGATAAGAAAAGGAAGGGAGGAGAAGACAGGGATACAGTCCTTGAGGGAGAAAACCATAGTAAGGAAATATCAGAAGACAGGGAGGAAACCATGGGAGCTGCCGACTTAAAAGGAGGTTCTTTTGATTCAGAAATGAAAGAAAAGGATCCGGCAACCACTCTGCCAACGGAGGAAACGCCAGCTTGGCAATCTGGAATGGCAGTATCGGATGCTGAAATCCAAAATCCCAGTCCCGGAATTACCCCCAGCCCTGAAATTCAAAATCCCAGTCCCGGAATTATCCCCGGCCCTGAAATCCAAAATCCCAGTCCCGGAATTATCCCCGGCCCTGGAATTCAGAATCCGGATCCTGGAATGAAACCTGGTCCGGAAATCCCAGGACCGCCGCCGGAAAGAATTATTCCGGATCCCGGAATGCCAATACGGAATTCAGGAAACGAAATACCGTCCCAGGAGGCATCGGGACAGAATTCCGATGCCGTCTCTTTGGTAAACGGCGGACAGAGAAGTTTTTCCCCTCCCCCCTTTCGCCCAAGAGAGGGAACAAGAATGCCTTCTTACAGACCAAAGCAGGATACCGTCAATACGGGGGGATTAAGGGAAAGGCCTCTTCCTCAGCCTCAGTTTCAGCATCAGCCGGAAAGCCGCATAAATCGGGCCCTGCCGCCTCAGGAACCGGAGGAAGAGTGGAACCATGAAAAGATATGGGAGAAATTGAGAAAGGAGCACGCCAAAATTACATCGTTTGATTCTGAAAATGGTTGTGAAATATTGACCATTAAGCCTCAGGATATTGGGCTGCTGCCCAGAGAAACCTGGGGATTTGGAAATAACAGCTTTCTTCTCCATGGATATTACAATTACCGGTATTTAATTCTGGCGAGACTGAATACACTTCATGGAATGCCGCGGTATCTGCTGGGGGTCCCCGGTCACTATTATACCAATGAAAAATACATGGCCTCCATGTTTGGCTTCCCTAATTTTGTCCTGTCAAAGGAACAGCCGGCTCAGGATGGCCGGTTTGGTTTCTGGTATACGGATATTAAGATGGAATCGTAGACCATCAGTAATTTTCTACTCCACGCAGGATTACAGTTTCTACATAAGAGGACATAAGAGAAGCGAAATTTTCCAATTCCGGCCGGGAAAAAGATTGAAAAACGGGCTGAAGGACGTTTTCGGATTCCACATAATTCTGGATATAGTAATGAGGGCAGCCTTTTATCCAAAGTCTTATATCCATAAAGTCTTTTTCTGTGTGAATTCCTTTTACCGCGGTGGTGCGGAACTCGTAAGAAACGGTTCCTTCCATAAGAAATTTGACGCTTTCTTCTATCTGGGAAAGAGACAAAGAAGAAATGCCGGCAGCCTTTTTATAGTTGTCCCGGCCAGCTTTAATGTCCATGGCTACATAGTCCACAAGCTTCTGGCGGACTAAAAACCTCAGCGCATCGGGCCGGCTGCCGTTGGTATCCAGTTTAATAAGAAAACCAAGATCTTTGATTTTTGACAGAAAATCTGGAAGGCGGGGGGATAAAGTAGGCTCTCCGCCTGTGACACAGACTCCTTCCAATATTCCTTTTCTTTTGGAGAGAAAACTTAGAATTTCGTTTTGGGAATAAACCCATGGAGCGTCTTCCTCCAGAAGCTGGCTGTTCTGACAGAAAGGACAACAGAAATTACAGCCGCCCAGAAAAATGGTAGCAGCTACGTAACCGGGATAATCCAGTAAAGTGGTTTTCTGTAATCCGCATATTTTCATAACTTCACCTATCCTTTGTTTCGTGATATACTATCACACAGTATATCACGGAAAATTAGGAAGAGGAATGAAAAATGACGTCAGATGAGAAATATATGAAGGAAGCTCTACGGCAGGCAAAAAAAGCGGGAGCCATTGGAGAGGTGCCCATAGGCTGTGTGATTGTGTATGAAGACAAAATCATTGCCCGGGGCTATAACAGGAGAACCATTGACAGGAATGTTCTCTCTCATGCGGAGATTAATGCTATCAGAAAGGCCTGTAAAGTGATAGGAGACTGGAGACTGGAAGGCTGTACCATGTATGTTACTCTGGAGCCATGTCCTATGTGCGCAGGATCCATTGTCCAGGCAAGGATCCCAAGGGTTGTGATGGGCTGTATGAACCCGAAAGCCGGCTGCGCCGGGTCCGTGCTGGATCTGCTTCATCAGGAAGGCTTTAATCATCAGGTGGAAACTGTAACAGGCATAATGGAAGAGGAGTGTTCCATGTTGATGAAAAATTTTTTCAAGCAGCTGAGAGAGGCTAAAAAAAATAAGGACAAGGCGGAAGGGGAGAAATGAAAAAAGAGAGTTTTTTGGGGACTCCTTGACAAAATTTCCTCATCCATGTATACTAAACGAGTTATCCGATGTTTTTGGATTGGAGACCAGATAAGTCATAAAGCTTCCGCGCAGCCGGGGAGATAGCGGTGCCCTGTACCTGCAATCCGCTCTAGCAGGGGTGATGTCTCACCTCGGATCGTATATTGCAGGGCTGCCCCTGATAAGTGGCGATGACGTTTGGGTCTTACGCAACAGGAATCCATGAACCGTGTCAGGGCAGGAATGCAGCAGCACTAAGTGGAACCTTCTGTGTGCCGTGAGGCAGCCTGGACTGAGTTAACTGTCAGGGTAACGCCTGTGATAACGATACAAAGTGAGATGCGCGGATTAAAAATATATCTGATAAGTACGGCTGTCATAGTATATGGCGGCTGTTTTTTTGTTGTACAGACAAATTCTTACATTTCTCGGCAGAATCAAGTTTTTTCTTGCTCCCTTTCTTGCTTTGTATTATAATGAGTATCAAAATGGGCATAGAGTACCCATTTTTCACAAGAGAATAAAGTCTGATTGAAATCGAAAAAGAGGTGTGCTGTCATGATGAGGATTGGAATGTTGACAAGCGGCGGCGATTGCCAGAGCTTGAACGCGACTATGCGCGGCGTGGCTAAGGCGCTGTACCGAATGTTTGATGACGTGGAGATTATTGGCTTCGAGGACGGATACAAAGGGTTAATTTATGCGGACTACCGCATTATGGATAGAAGGGAATTTTCCGGAATCCTTACAAAAGGAGGAACAATTCTTGGAACTTCCAGACAGCCGTTTAAACAGATGCGCATACCAGATGAAAATGGTTTAGACAAAGTTGAAGCAATGAAACACACCTATAGAAAGCTTAAACTGGAATGCCTGGTAGTTCTGGGAGGAAATGGAAGTCAGAAAACTGCCAATCTTCTCAGGGAAGAAGGTCTGAACGTAGTGTCTCTTCCGAAAACCATTGACAATGATCTGTGGGGCACTGATGTTACCTTTGGTTTCCAGAGCGCTATCAATGTGGCAACCAATGCCATTGACTGTATTCATACCACGGCCGCCTCTCATGGAAGAGTGTTTATTGTAGAGGTGATGGGACACAAAGTAGGATGGCTTACTTTGTATGCAGGAATTGCAGGCGGAGCGGATATTATTTTGCTTCCAGAGATCCCATACGATATGAATGTAATTGTAAAAGCCCTTCAGATGAGAAATAAACAGGGAAAACGTTTTTCCATTCTGGCAGTGGCGGAGGGAGCTATTTCAAAGGAAGATGCTCTGCTCACAAAAAAGGAATTAAAGGAAAAGAAAAAGAATGGTCCCGTATATCCGTCTGTCGCTTACGAAATTGGAGCACAGATTACAGAGCGTACAGGACAGGAAGTCCGGGTAACTGTGCCGGGACATATGCAGAGAGGCGGAGAACCATGCCCTTATGACAGGGTATTGTCGACCCGTCTTGGAGCGGAGGCAGCCCTTCTGATTAAGAACAAGGATTATGGAAATATGGTGGCTGTCAAGAACAATGAAATTGTTAAGATCCCTCTTCAGGAGATCGCCGGAAAGCTGAAGACAGTGGATCCGGACTGCTCTCTTGTAAAGGAAGCGAAGATGATAGGAATCAGCTTCGGCGACGAGTAAGGAGTTTTCAGGCATGTCATATACGGCATTATATCGAAAATGGCGTCCTGCTGCTTTTGAGGACGTAAAAGGCCAGGATCACATTGTACAGACTTTGAAAAATCAGATTGAGTCCAATCGTATCGGGCATGCATACCTGTTCTGTGGAACAAGAGGAACCGGAAAAACCAGTATAGCGAAAATTTTTGCCAGAGCGGTCAACTGCGAGAATCCTGTGAACGGAAGTCCCTGCGGCCAGTGCAGAACCTGCAGAAATATTGCGGCCGGTGCCTCTCTTAATGTGGTGGAAATCGATGCGGCTTCCAACAACGGCGTGGAAAATATCAGAGAAATCAGAGATGAAGTTCAGTACCCTCCTACAGAGGGGAAGTACCGGGTATATATAATCGATGAGGTTCATATGCTTTCTACGGGAGCGTTTAACGCGCTTTTAAAAACGTTGGAGGAGCCGCCGTCTTATGTAATTTTCATACTTGCTACAACAGAAGTACAGAAAATACCGGTTACGGTTATGTCCAGATGTCAGCGGTATGATTTTAAGCGGATTACTGTGGAAACCATTACGGACAGGCTGAAGGAACTGACAGCGGCGGAGAATATTCAGGTAGAAGACCAGGCGCTGAACTATATTGCCAAGGCGGCTGACGGTGCGCTGAGAGATGCCTTAAGCCTTCTGGATCAGTGTGTTGCCTTTCATTACGGGGAATTACTTACTTATGAAAATGTATTGGATGTGCTGGGAGCAGTGGATATCACTGTGTTCAGCCAAATGTTTCGGGCAGTAACGGAGAACCGTACCAAAGACTGTATAACCTGTCTTGAGGAAATGGTAATACAGGGCAGGGAGCTTGGACAGTTTGTAGTAGATTTTATCTGGTATCTGAGAAATCTGCTGATTTTGAAGACTGTAGATGAGCCGGAGAATCTTCTGGATATGTCAGCTGAAAACATCGCTCTGTTAAGAGAGGACGGAAAAAAAGTCTCCGGTGAGGATTTGCTTCGGTATATCAGAGTTTTCTCAGACTTATCCAATCAGCTGAGGTATGCTTCTCAGAAGAGGATTCTGGTAGAGGTAGCGCTGATCCGTCTTACCAGACCTCAGATGGAAGAAAATGTGGATTCTCTGGCGCAGAGAATCCGCGCTCTGGAAAAGCTGATGGAGAATGGAGTTTTGGCGTCTGTTTCTCCATCTCAGTCAGTTCCGGCAGGAAGAGAGGAGCCGCTTCCCCGGGAAGAGCCTGCTAAGCCAGTGATTCTTCCTAAAGCCCAGTTTGAAGATTTGAATCTGATCCGTAATGAGTGGAGAAAGATTACCTGCGATCTGGGTGGCTCAGCCAGAGCCTGTATGAAGGATACGGTGGTGGAACCGGCAGGAGAGGGATGCTTGTGTATTGTATTTCCAGACCAGAGCAGCTATATGATTGGAAGCCGTCCTGGTGTCTTGCAGGAGCTTAAGGATTATGTAGAGGAGCATTATGACAGATCCATTCTGTTTAGGGCGAGAGCCGCAGCAGGAGGGGAGCGTCTTGATACGGTTTATGTCAGTGACGAAGAATTAAAGGCCAATATCCACATGGATATTGTCATAGAAGATGAATAAATAGATAAAGTCAGCCTGGAGTGATAAAAGCTTAAGAAATGTCCAGGTTAGACACCAGTGAAAAAAAGATTAGTTTTAGGAGGAATGACACCATGGCAAAACGTGGAGGTTTTCCAGGCGGCATGCCTGGCAATATGAATAATTTAATGAAGCAGGCTCAGAGAATGCAAAGACAGATGGAGGAGACAACAAAAGAACTGGAATCCAAAGAATACACAGCGACTTCCGGAGGCGGAGCTGTTTCTGTTACAGTATCCGGCAAGAAAGAGATTACTGCTGTAAAACTGTCTCCAGAAGTGGTGGATCCTGATGATATTGAGATGCTTGAGGATCTGATTGTGGCAGCGGCTAATGAAGCCTTCCGCCAGATGGAGGAAGAAAGCAGCGCCGCTATGTCTAAGCTGACCGGCGGTCTTGGCGGTTTAGGCGGAGGCTTCCCCTTCTAATTATGAACTATTACAGCAGTCAGATAACAAAATTAATTGAGGAGTTGTCCAAGCTTCCAGGTATTGGCAGCAAGTCTGCTCAGCGTCTGGCCTTTCACATTATCAACATGCCGGAAGAGCAGGTATCCGGCCTTGCATCCGCCATTTTGGATGCAAAGCACAATATTCACTATTGCAGGGAATGTTTTACCCTTACAGATCAGGAACTGTGTCCCATCTGTCAGAGTGAAAAACGGAATCACAGGGTAATCATGGTAGTAGAGAATACCAGGGATTTGGCAGCATACGAAAAGACTGGAAAATATGAGGGAGTGTATCATGTTTTGCATGGTGCCATTTCTCCTATGCTGGGAATCGGACCCAATGATATTAAGCTGAAGGAATTGATGCATCGGCTTCAGGGAGATGTGGAAGAGGTGATTATTGCCACTAATTCCAGTTTGGAGGGGGAAACTACAGCCATGTATTTGAGCAAGCTGATTAAGCCTACTGGAATTCGGGTAACCCGCATTGCCAGCGGAGTGCCGGTAGGGGGAGATCTGGAATATATAGATGAGGTAACCCTTTTGCGGGCTTTAGAGGGCCGGGTTGAACTGTAATATGTGAACCTTGTTAGGAGATGCGAAAGAAATGGATAAGTACGAGTTTAATATAAAAGTTGAGCAGATAAAAAAGCTTGTAGGCAAAAGTGACTATGAGACGGCTATGAAGATTGCCGATACCATAGACTGGAGAAGGGTGAGGAATACCACCCTTTTATCTATGGTGGCCACTGTATATGAAAAAAATAAAGATTACGACGAGGCAAGAGAAATTATTCTCTTGGCTTTTGAGAGAGCCCCAAATGGTAAGCGCCTGCTGTATAAGCTGGCAGAACTGGCATTAAAGAGCGGAGATATAGATGAGGCGGAGGCCTACTACAGAGAGTTCAGCGATATGGCGCCGGATGATCCCAGACAGCAGCTGCTCCGGTATATGATTTTGAAAGCAAAGGGAGCGCCGGCTCAGCAGCTGATACATTCTCTGGAATCTTATACCAGTCAGGAGTTGGATGAGAAGTGGCTTTATGAGTTGGCGGAGCTTTACAGTCTGGCAGGTTTGCCTCAGCAGTGTATTGAAACCTGTGACAAGATTATGCTTATGTTTGGTCTTGGAAAATATGTGGACAAGGCTATGGAGCTGAAAGTTCAGTATGCGCCTTTAAGCTCCTACCAGGTGGATTTGGTAGAAAACAGGGATAAATACGAGGCTAAGCTGAGGGCGGTGGAAGAAGAATTCAGCCATGGACGGCGCAGACCAGTTGAGGAAGAGACCTACCAGCAGGCGGAGCCGGAAATTTATGAAGAGGAAGTGGACGCGGAGGAAGAGGAGGTAACAGAAGAAATTTCTCAGGAGGAAGAAGAGGCAGAGGAAACTTCTTATATGCCCTCGGAATTGGAAGCGCAGCAGGTCTCAGCCCCGGCTCCCCGGTTTGCCCAGGATCCTATGGGCAATACAAGGGTGCTTGATGACATCCGCAGAATAAACAGACCGGTAACGGTAATTCAGGGAGGCGCTTCCCCTATTCCAAGACCTCACGGCGTAGTAGCGGTGGAAGGCCGTGGGCAAAGCGAAGAACTGGATCAGACAAGAGTTCTTGCCGCTCCGTCAGCAGTTCCCTCAGAAGAGACGGAGGAAGAAGTTTCACTTCAGTTTGAAGATTTAGAGGAGGAAGAAGAGGAAGAGACTCCAATTCCCAATCATCTGATGATAGAGGCCAGAACACCGGAAAAAGGTCTTCAGATAGCAGTAGATGCATTGAAGAAAATTCACAAGGAAAATGGAATTAACAATACAGTGGCTAAAATCAGCGGTACGGCCCTGTCTAAGAGAGGCGTGCTGGCTTCCGCGGAAAAACTGGCAGGAAAGGATCTGGTAGTGCAGAATGCCGGAGATATGACGCAGCAGGCCTTGGAAGAGCTGGAGCAGCTGATGAGTGCTGACACAACAGGGATGATTGTTGTTCTTATTGATAATCCAAGGCAGATGGAGATGCTCCACAGAGCTCATCCGGATTTAGCGGCAAAATTTGAATGCATTGGAAGCGGAGAAGAAACCATTCCTGGTGATGAGACTGATTACAGCCAGCAGAAAGAAGCGATTCTTGAAAGTGCGGCTGCTTCTGTTTCTCCGCTATCTTATACAGAGAGTCGGCAAAAGGAAACGGTTTATTCCGATATAAACAATACCAGAACTCTGAACCGCTCATCATATAGAGAGGAAGAACATATGGCTGAGAATTCCGCTTTGGATGAACGCGGTTCTTATGGAGACCAGGAAGAAGTTTATGAGGAAGAGCAGAAGCCAAAGAAAGGTTTTTTCTGGAGCAAGAAAAAGACTGCCTTTGAGGAAGAACTTCCGGAAGAGGCTGAGGAAGAGTACTATCAGGATGAGGCAGAACAGGAGGACTATATTCCTGTTCACAATCAGGAAGGACCGGGAAGCCACGGCGAAGAAATGGATATTGACGAATTCGCTCAATATGCCTGCAAATATGCCAGCGAGATTGACTGCAGCATAACTGGAAAGAGTATGCTTGCTCTTTACGAGCGGATAGAGATCATGGAAGAAGACGGTGTTCCTCTTACAAGAAATAATGCAGAAGATTTGATTGAGGAAGCTGCAGACAGAGCAGAAAAGCCATCTTTTGGAAAACGTTTGAAAAATATTTTTTCTTCCAAATACGATAAGGATGGACTTCTGATACTGAAGGAAGAGCATTTTATTTATTAATGGAGGATTCATGGAGATAAGATTGATAGCTCTGGACATGGATGGGACTCTCCTGGACAGCAGAAAAAAACTTTCCCAGGCTAACAGACAGGCTCTTTGCGCCTGTATAGAGAAAGACATAATGATAGTTCCATCCACAGGAAGAACTGTGGATGGAATTCCGGAAGAAGTAAAAAGTATACCAGGAATCCGATATGCCGTTACTACCAATGGAGCGGTCATAGAAGATATGCAACAAAAAAAGAAACTGGACTCAAGGCTTATGTCTTGGGAGCAGGCCCTTTCCCTGCTTCAAATGGTGGATTCCTGCCATGTAATGTATGATCCTTATATTGACGGCAGAGGAATCAGCGAGCCCAGATTCTTTGATCATATGGAAGAATACGGACTTCCTTCAGAAATTCAGGCTCTTGTAAGACGTACAAGAGATATTCATGAGAATATCATAGAATTTGTAAAAATCAGTAAAAAGCCTGTGGAGAAAATTAATTTGTTTTTCCCCAACAGCCAGGAGAAGGCCAGAGTGCGGCGCCTGTTGGAGCAGCGGGATGATGTGCTGATTACTTCTTCTATGCCCTTTAATCTGGAGATCAATGCTTTGGGGGCTACAAAAGGAGAGGGACTGCTTCGTTTGGGAAAGCATTTGGGAATATCCAGAGAAGAAATGATGGCTGTGGGAGATGGAGAAAATGATGTTTCCATGCTCCAGGCGGCTGGCATAGGCGTGGCCATGAAAAATTCCAAGACAGAGCTGTTTGATTTTGCAGATTACATTACCGATTCCAATGATGAGGATGGTGTGGCAAAGGCCATAGCACATTTTCTGCCGAAACTGAATCTGTTCTGAAAACATGATGAAAGAACAGGCAAAGCAGTTTTGCCTACTGCCGCTTCTTAATCCTGAATTGTCCGCGTCAGCGGACATCTTGCTGTTTCCAGTATGTGACATCTCTGTATTAGCAGTCATAGGGAATAGATGCAGGATATTCGGGAAGCTGTTTGAGAGGCTGGTATTTTGTATGAGACGAGGAGAAATATGGAAAACTGGTTATCAATTGCAGTTGCCGTTTATTTAATAGGAATGATATTGTATGGCCATTATAAGGGATTTATTAAGCTTGCGGTTTCCCTGGCAGCAGTAATTGCGGCATTGGTGATTGTTAACATATCAATGCCTGCAGTAACAAAGTTTGTGAAAGAGAATACAAGCTTTGAAGCCATGGTGTCTCAAAGCATGAAAGAGGCTATGGGACTGGAAACGGGGGGCGAAGGAGAGCTGGGCCAGGCTGAAACCCAGGGAACACCGTCGGACCAGCGGGCTATTATTGAAAGTCTCAATCTGCCTCAATCAATAAAAGAGGACTTGTTGGAAAACAACAATAACGAAATATATCAGATTCTGGGTGTGGATCAGTTTGCTGATTATATTGGAAGCTATTTGTCAGATCTGATTGTAAGGACAGTTGGATTTGTAATTTTGTTTATAGTGGTATATGTGGTTATACGGGTCATAATGGGATGGCTGGATCTGATTGCGCGGCTTCCGGTTCTCTCTGGAATGAATAAAGTAGCCGGCGCGGTTTTGGGCGGTGTACAGGGCCTGATATTTCTTTGGATATTCTGCCTTGTTGTAACCGCTTTTTCAGGAACATCATGGGGATTGGATCTTATGACCCAGATAGAAGCCAGTCCATGGCTGTTGTTTTTGTATAACAATAATTTCTTGAATGTAATCATTGCAGGTGTTCTTCAGGAGCTGCTTTGATAAATGAATTTTAATTACAGGCCGAAGAGATGGGAAAATCCCCTTTCTCTGTCGGCTTTTTTGCTGAAATAAACCAGGGCAGGAGGAGGAAAACAGAGCCTTTTAGCGGAGTGAAAAAAGAAGGAGAAAAAAAGAGAAAAAATGGTTGACAATATAAGTTCTTCATGCTATATTATTAAAACGTACGGAAGACATGACGTACTGAGAAATAAAAAAGTTAAAAAAGTTGTTGACAAACAAAAAACTCTGTGATAGAATAAACGAGTTGCTGTTGAAGACAACAAGAACCTTGAAAACAGAAGACTGAACAGTATGCGAAACCCTGAAAATTCGAAAAGACAAGCTGTGGTT